>JASHTB010000115.1 GCA_030040775.1 Thermoplasmata archaeon
GCGCGAACCGCAACCTTCGGTCGTTCCCGTACCCGAGAGCCGTCAGGAGGTCGAGCCCGACGAGAAGGTCGTAGTAGTAGTGGATCGGATAGTGGAACCGGAACCAAGGTTTGTATCGGTCTCCCTGGCAGTGGAGCTGTCGTTCGAGAAAGAACTCGGCTCCCCGCTCCACGCAGCCCTGCATCCGGGCGGTCCACATCGACCGGGGATAGACGGCGAACGCGCTGAGTCCTTCCCACGAGTCGAGATTCCGGCCCGAGGAGAAGCACGACCAGCCTCCCTTCGGGTGGGCCGTCTCGACCAACCAGTCGAGCGCCCGCCGAATCCGCCGGTCGTCGCGGTACCCGAGGCGGATTAGCGCCCGGGCCATGTTGCCGGTGTAGCAGTGATGGCCTGTTCCCTTCGAGTTCCCTCCCACACCCCCTCCCTTGAGAGGCGACCGCGCCATCCAAAGCTCGCACGATTCTCCGACGGCCGGTATCTCTCGCGTCGCACCCAGGTCGGACAGAACCAGCATGTTCCAGTTCGTCGAGAGATACTTCGGCACGTAGAGGCTCTTGTCGTGGACCCACCAACCAGCGGGATTCCTTCGCGCAAGGATCTCCGCGGCCCAGCCGGTGGTAGGAATGCGTGCCTTCGCCTCCTTGACCTCGGAATCGCTCTCCTTCCGGCCCTGAAGCTGGGTCAGCGTGAGGTACTGCACGGAGGGCTGGTCGGGCTCGAGCAACCAGTCCAGGACCTTCTGGCTCGGCACGGCCGCCAGCACGACGACTTCCGCATATCAGGCTCTCCCTGCCCATCGGGCAGGAAACTACCGCTTTCTGGGTTCTCGCTACCCTCTTTTCACCGACGCGCCCCGACGACCGGAGTCAGTCTGCCCGGGCTCTATCGGCGGCTCGATTTCGGGTGTGGGACGTATATCCCGGGGAGCTAAGGGACGAGCTCGGGAGACCCTTTCCGCGCAGGATCGAAGACCGAGGAACGAGGGTTCTCCCAGTCCCGGCGACTGAAGTCAACTGCGTCCGTCTCGGGGTGCCCGACATCGGTACGGAACGACCGGTCGACCAAGGCCGGGACCAAGGAGGCCGGGTCGGAGAATCTGTGTTATCCATCGGGGGTCAGATTCTTCTGGTGGTCCGGCCCTTTTGGTGGGCGGATTCGACCCATGCGACGGACCGGTCTGAGACGCAGTCGCCAGGGCGGAGTCTTGCTGGACGTGATCATCGGAGCCTCTCTCCTGCTCTTCGGAGCGTTCGCTCTCGCGTCCCTGGGACTCACGCTGGGCGAGATCGTCCACGGAGCCATCCGATTCTTCGGACTCGGCTAGCGTAGCTAGCGCTCGACGGACGGTCGGCGACCCGAGCGCTCCGTGCCGCAGGCTCTCCTCTTCGCCATCCTCATCGACCGGGAGAAGGAAGGGCACTAGGGACTGGACACCTCAGTGGAGAGCGGCGAGGAGGCTCCGGGCTGGCCGAGCCACCCGGCCCTGGCCGCCGTCGCGTTCCTCGCACGATAGGGACGGCGGACCGCAAGGGCGGTCCGCCGCGGGGTCGTTGGGGTTACTATCGCCGCGGGCGGCCTACGCCAGTTTTCCTTCTCTCACGACCGGTCGTCCGTCGACGGAGAGGTTAGCCCCTCGCAGGGCGAGCCACGACATGAAGGGGCAGGCATTCGAGCCACCCACGCCGCGGTTCCCACCGATCCGGATCGAGATCGCGCCCAGCTCCTGGTCTTCCATCTGGGGGCTCATCGAGATCTCGGGATTGAGACCGACGGATACGTACGCGGGCCGGTCCCGTCCTTTCGGGGCCTCCCCATACGGTTTCTCGAACCGCTCGGCTCCTCGGTCGTACGAATAGCTCGCGAGGCGGCCGTCACGGACCGTCCACCGGCCGCCCTCGACAGCTCCACCCTCCAGGTAGCTGCTCCGATTTGCGAGCACGGTCCCCTCCCCGAACGACTCGTCCAGGGCTACTCCGACCACGCCGCTCGGCATCCACAGGAGGTTCTGGCCGGCCTTGATGTCGTCCGCATCGACGATTCCATCGTCCACCTGCACTGGGTACCGCTTGAGACGGAGCTCGAGATGGGTCCCGTTCGGATGAGTGACCTCGACCCGCTTGCCGTGCCGAAGTTGATTCGCGACCTTCTTCCCCGCCCGACTCATCGTCCCCGGTGGGACGAGGCTCGCCTTGACGAGCTCGTCGCGCCAGGTGCCGAGGTCGACCCCGAACCGGTCGGCCCCCTTCTGGCTCGTGCGCCCGAGATACATGCGGACGCCCCGAAGCTTGGCCCTCGCCGCACGTCGGTACCACTCTTGGTTGTAGCCGGTCGCACGTCGGAAAATCCGCTGCGGAACCTCATCGAATCGAGGCCACTCGCTCGGCCCGAAGAAGAAAACGTACGCATCCGTTTTCGCGAGAGCCGCCCACTCGTGGTCTCCCACCGTACCGAGCGACCCGATCTGGCCGCTGCTGAGGCCCTTCCAGAACAGCTCCTCGTCCTCGTAGAGCACCATGGGACGTGCCCCGATCCGCCGGGCCTCCGCCACGAACGGTTTGGTCCACGGGAGCGATTCAGACCAGGACTCGATCGTTACGTTCTCGCCCGGTCGCACCCGGAGTGAATCGTGGAGTATCGTCCTGGCCATCCGCTCGCCCACGTCGCTCGAGGATTCGTACATGCGACGCTCGGACCGGCCGACGCTATTAGAGCTAGCCGCGGGGCGAACGCCTTTCCAACCCGAGGCCGAGACGCAATCCGCGCCGTCGAGAGGGCGCGAAGTCGGGCGGGTCGGCCCGTCAGAACGATTATGCAGCCCACCCTTTCTCGCCACGGATACCGAATGAACGACGGTCGCTACTTGATTCGGCCATTTTCGGACACCGATTGCGAGGATGAGAGCCGGATCTGGAGCCGACTCAACCCCGAGGAACCTGCGACCGCAGAAGAAGTCCGAAGCTGGCTCCACGTGCTCGATGCCCCGGGGATGTTCAAGCACTTTCTCACGATCGAGGAACGATCTTCCGGGCGGGTGGTCGGCACGGGCTCCGTCGCCCACTCTCCTTGGTCGGCGGACCGGGAATGGTACTGGATCGGCGTCCAGGTCGACCCTGACCATCAACACCGCGGATTGGGCCGAGACCTCTACACGGTCCTGGAAGGGGTGGCGGCTTCCCGTCGTGCCCTAGGTCTCTGGGCGGCCGTTCGCGCCGACCATCCCCGCGGCCTGCGTTTCTTCGAGCGCGCGGGTTTCGTCGAGCGACGCCGGGTCTGGATATCTCGACTGGACCTCGTGGCGGTCCAACCGACGAGCCCCGCGCGCAGTCCTGAGGAATGGGTTGCGGACGGCGTGGAGTTCACGACGGTGGCCGAGGAGGGTGCCGAACGGCCGGAGTTCCTGGAACGACTCTACCGATTGTACTCCGAAGCCGGAATGGATGTCCCCCGTATGGGCGCACCGGCTCCAGCCTCGTTCGACCAGTTTGTCGACCTCATGTTCCGAGGACCGGGATATCTCCCGGAAGGCATGTTCCTCGCCCGGGTGGGTAACGAGTACGCATCCCTGACCTTCCTGGCCAAGCTCCCTAGTGAGTCCGATACGCTTCACATCGATTTCACCGGGACGGCGCGAGCGTTCCGGGGTCGGGGAATCGCCTCCGAACTCAAGCGTCGGTCGATCGAGTTCGCCCGGGCCCGCGGCTATCGCTACGTGCGGACCGGGAACGATTCGCAGAACGACGCCATCTGGTCGATCAACGAGAAGCTTGGCTTCCGTCGAGAGCGGGTCTTCGTGCAAGGGGAGAAGAGGCTGGGAGGCTAGACCTCGGGCCCTCGCGGCTCTCCTTCGACTCGAAGGGCGCGCGCAGGCTTTTTCGGGCGCGATTCCATGGCGCCCCATGGCCGAGGTCATCACCGGACTTCACGCCGTCACGGTCCACATCTCGGACGCGGAGCGGGCGGAGAGATTCTATCGAGACGTTCTCGGCCTCAAGGAGCTCCTCTTCGACGTGAAAGCGAATCGGCTCGTGTTCGCCCTTCCGAACACGCCGATCTTGCTCACCATGCACATCCAGGGGCCCGGCGAGGGAGGAAGGGAACCCGGGACGGTCACCGGCCTGGTGTTCCGGCATCCCGATCCAGAGGCGGCGTGTCGGGAGATCCGCCGGCGGGGCGGAACGATCACGGTGGAGCCTGCGGTCGTCGAGACCGCGATCGGAAAGTTCGTTCGGGGCGTCATCGCGGACCCCGACGGAAACGAATTCATCGTCTCCAATCGCACGGACTGACCGAGAAGAGGTCTCGAAGCGGGACCGGCCGCTCGGACCGGGCGAATGCCGGTGGATACCAAGGTTGAAGTAAGAGGGGGGTCGAACCGCTCCCGGACCGGCCCATAGCCGACCCACCGTCACGGTCGGGGGAGGAGGGATGAAGGCCCTCATTCAGGAGCTGGGACTAGGGTCCCAGAGCGAAACGCCATCCGCCTCGCCACGGAAGGAGGCCTCGTCTTTCGTCGGGACCGACGACGCCGAGATCGCGAAGCTTGCCGAGACCCTGAAGGTCAACATTCGGATTGTCGGCTGCGGAGGAGGAGGCTCCAACACGATCAATCGATGCTCGGAGGAGGGGGTCCTCGGGGCAGACCTCTGCGCCATCAACACCGATGCGAAGCACCTCCTCTCCGTCCGAGCGTCTCGCAAGATCCTGATAGGGCGGCGGGCGACCGGAGGTCTCGGCTCCGGAGACCGCCCGGAGATCGGCGAGCTCGCGGCACGAGAGAACGAGGAAGAGCTCCGAGCGTTGCTTCGGGGCGCGCACTTCGTCTTCATCACCGCCGGCATGGGAGGGGGGACCGGAACCGGAGCCGCGCCGCTGGTCGCTCGGATCGCTCGAGAGGAGGGGGCCCTGACGCTCGGGATCGTCACCATGCCGTTCTCGGGCGAAGGATCGGTCCGAAAGGAGATCGCCCAGGAAGGGCTCGAGCGACTGCGCCGGTCGTGCGACACGACGGTCGTGATCCAGAACGACCGGGTCCGCGACATGGTGCCGCGGATGCCGATTCAGGACGCGTTCAAGGTCGCCGACGCGGTCCTGATGACCGCCATCAAAGGGATCACCGAGATCGTGACCAAACCGGGGCTCGTGAACCTCGACTTCGCCGACCTCCTGGCCGTGATGAAGGATGGGGGTGTCGCGTTCATCGGTCTCGGGGAGAGCGAGAAGACCGACGACCGGGTCGCCGAGGCGATCTCTGACGCGCTCACCTCCCCCCTCCTCGGCCACCTGGACGTGAGCGAGGCGACGGGTGCCTTGATCCGGATCACCGGGGGGTCTACCATGACCGTCTCGGAAGCCGAGAAGGCGGCCGAACTGGTCGCCGCCCGTCTTTCGAAACGGGCACGGATCTTCTGGGGCTGCTCGGTCGAACCGTCGGAAGAGATGCGACACGCGATCCGTGTCCTCCTCGTGATCACGGGGGTAAAGTCAGAAGCAATCCTGGCCGCCCCGCAGCTTGCGCACTCGCGTGACCCTGACGCGATCATCGATTTCGTTCGCTGAGGCGGGTGCTTCGTCGGTCGAGTTGGCTTCCCAACGGGAACGATTCAGACGAGCGGTCCATTTTTTGCATTTACCTTCAACCCCAGAGTGAAGGTAGTCCCGCGGCCGCACGCCGGGGACTCGGTCTAGGAAGCGTTCCGCGAGCGGCGGCCGGAAGAGCGTTCATCTGGGACGACGTTGAGCCTGCTCCCCGGAGCGCGTACTTCGTGCTCCCGATTGAGTGGACGAACGAAGAGGCGCGACGGTCGTGCATCCGGGGACTGGGCAGCATGATCGAGAGCCACGGGGGAAAGTCCATCATCGCGTCGAGGGACTATCGCGTGGTCGACGGAGCCTGGAGACCCGGTCTGTTCATCGTGATCAAGTTCTCCACGAGACAAGCACTGTTGGATTGGTACGATTCCGAGGAATACCGGCTGACGCGGAAGCTGCGACTCCAAAACTCCCGCTCCGACGCGATGGTGGTGGGAGGGAATTGAAATCGGACCGACGCAGCCCCCCGGGGCCACGTTCGGTCACGGCCTGGCCTAAGCCGATTTGAGTTTCGCCGTCAAGGGGGATTCCCAACGAGGATTTCCCACGGCTCAACGATCTCGACTAGGACCCCCGACCTCACCCACGGATCGGGGTCGAGAAGTCGATGAACCGCCTGGAGGTCCGACGCTTTTACGATCAGCATCGCTCGAGTTCGATGACTGTCCACCGGTCCGCCGAGGCACACGAATCCGGCCGGCAGCCCGTTGATGAAATCCCGGTGCGCCGGCCAGTCGGGTTGCTCCTGCATCGAACGCCCGTTGACCCAGGCCGGACCGTGAAAGGAGCTCACCACGAAGTACGCCGTTTCCCTCACCTCAGAGGGCGGAGAACCGCCCGGGGTTTCAACCCTTCACCCACGAGGCCCGGGTCCGGAAGGGCCCCATCCGATAAGAGGTCCCGCTACGACCGCGACCGCCCTAACGTCGACTCTCCTGGATCCCCGCGGCGCGATCGTACCGTTCCCAATGCGCGATCGTCCTAGGGGGTTGTGCGTCGTCGTATCCCATGGGTCGGAAGGCCGAACTGGCGGAGCAGCGCAACGAACCGAGGGTCGTCCCGAATGGAATCGAAAAAGACCGCTCGATAGTACAGCCACAGGAGTTGATCGCCCTCTCTCGAGTCCTTCTCGAGCAGGGCAAGGGCCTTTTCCTTCTCGCCCACCGCCGCGTAGAGCATCGCAAGGTCGGTTCCGGAGTTGTACTCCTTCGACTCTCCTCGCTCGTCCACTCGAAGGATTTCGCGCCCTTCGTCCGGCCTCCCGAGGACCGCGTTCAGAAGGGCGTGGTCGAACCGATCGGTCTCGTCCGCTTCGATGAGCGGCGTGTCGGCCTCCCGAAGAGCATCGGCTCGTCGTCCCGCCGCGAGGTAAGACATTCCGAGAAAGAAGTGGGCGGCGAACAGGGCGGGGTGGCGGTCTCGCTCCTCCTCCCCCAGTCGGATGGCGGCGTCAAAGTTCCCGGACTCCATTTCGATCCAGGCGAATTCGCGATGATGGTTTCCTGCCGGGTCGAGTCGGACCGCGCGCCGAACGTTTTCCCTGGCCTCGTCGAACCGTTCGAGGGAGATGAGGAGGAGAGTGAGAAACGTGAGGGCCGTCGCGTTGTTCGGGTTGAGCGAGATCGCCCTGTCGAACTCAGCCTCAGCCCGCCCCCAGTCGTGGTCGAACTGGAGCGCAATATTTCCCATCGTGGCATGGGCGTCGGAAGAGTTCGGTTCCAGCGTGAGCGCCCGGGCAGCCAGCTCTCGGGCTCGCGGCATCACCTCGCGTAGCGGACGATACGAGCCCGCCGCGAGGACGTACAAGTTCCCCCACGCCGCGAAGGCCTCGGCGAAGTTGGGGTCCTTTTGGGTCGCCTCATCGAAGGAGCGCACGGCTTCGTCAAACCCCTGCCCCCCGGGGACTCTGGAGGCGACGAGTCCCCGCAGGTAGGTCTCGTACGCAGCGAGGTTGGAGGTCGGCCGTGTCCTCGCCGGGCGCCGTTCTTCGGGGACGAGTTCGAGACGAAGCGCCTCCGCTGTCCGGTTCGCAATGTCCGACTGAACCGTGAAGACGTCGTCGATCTCGCGATTGTAGCTGCTCGCCCAGATGTGCCGCTGGCTCCTCGCGTCAACCAGCTGAAGGGTGATTCGGATCCGACTTCCAGCCTTACGTACGCTTCCTTCCAGGACCGTGTCCACCCCCAGTTCGGCGGCGACCTGGGGGATGGCCTTCGGGGACGTCTTGTACGGTGCCACGGAGGTCCGCGCGATGACAGAGAGCCCGGGCACCTGCGAGAGCACGGAGATCAGTTCCTCGGTGAGGCCGTCCGCGAAGTACTCGTCCTTGGGGTCGGGGCTGATGTTGGCGAGCGGCAGTACCGCGAGAGCACGGCTCCGATCCCCGTCGGTCCCGTGGGCGAGAGGCGGGGGGCTCGACGGTTCCCACGGCTCCACGACGCGATATACCGTGGTGGGAATACGGATGTTCTTGAGGGCGAGCGGGGGCAACCGCGCAAGGGGAAAGGCGAACTTGTTCTGGATCTGGTCGAACACCTGTTGGGTGAGACAGACTCCGCCCGGCTCGGCCAACGGCTCGATTCGGGAGGCGATGTTCACCGCGTCTCCCAACACGTCGCCCGTTGCCTCGACCACATCCCCGACGTGAAGGCCGATACGGACCCGAATCGCACGGTTGTCCGGCAACGCAGCGTTGTGGTCGTAGAGAGCCTGCTGGATCTCCACCGCGCATCGCGCCGAGTCCAGGGCGCTCTCGAACTCGACCAGAAATGCGTCTCCCACCGTCTTGACCTCGCGGCCCTGAAACTTCGAGAAGATCGGTCGAAGGATTCGATTGTGTTCTTCCAGAATCCTGAGCGCGGTTGCCTCATCGGCTTGGGCGAGGGCCGAGTAACCGACCATGTCGGTGAACATGATGGCGGCAAGGCGGCGACGCGAGTCCGACACAGCGTCCGAACTTCCTCGCTGCAAGTTAAGAACTCCCCGAGCCCCCGACGGGTCCTCGGGGGGGCCCGCGGAGCTCGGCTCAGAAAGAGGTGGGTGCGGCTCGCGTTGCAACCACCGTCGACCCTCGAGCTGCAAGGCCGCCTGCTCCCGCCCCGTGTCTGTGATCACCGTTCGTGTCGAGACGAGGGGTTACGTCGCTAGCTGCGAAGGCCCTCCCGGAGTGTCAACCATCCTTAACGAAGCGATTTTCCCCTCGCACTCAACAATCGGTGCGGTGAGTCGATGGCACAGGTCTCGGCGGTAAGCAACGGACCAGCTCGTTCGGACTGGGCGAGGCCGTGGGCGGGGTGGCGCTGGCGGATCCTCGTCTCCATCCTCGGACCCGTAGCCTGGCTGAGCTTCACTCTCCTTTACGTCGGATTCTGGGCGACCGGATTCACGCTCTTTCAGAGCGTGATCGTAATCCTCGTGTCCGTCATCCTCCTCGCCGGGTTGATGGGCGCGATCTGGACGACGTGGGGTACGCGATACCGGCATGGCTGGGACTGAGCGGAAGTCGGCCTCACGGGACGCAGGTTGATGCGGTGCGCGGAAGGGTCGGAGCCGGTCGGGCTGCCTATGCACCGTGGCCGCGTCAACCGCATTAGACCGATAGAATTTGAATCCGGAGAAGGTCCCGACCCGAGAACAGGACGGTATGAGATTTCGAGCCGGGAGGATAATATTCATATACAGATAGTGTAGTACTGTAGATTGCACAGCGGGCCATGAGGCTGGACATCGGAGCCGACGGCAAGATCATTGGGTCTCGACGCGTGAGTCCCAACGGGCAGGTCAGTGGTCTCACGGAGTACGCGGGACGCGAGGTACTGGTGATTCTGCCGGGCAGTTCGGAAGGCGGTGCGGCCCCACCCTGGCCGACCGCCGAAGAGATGACACGCGTGGTGGGCGAGCAGATCCGCCAGGCGTACGACCGATACCGGATCCTTCAGGAGACCTACGCCACGCCCTGGGAGGCGACCCGCTCGTTCATGCAGGGGCTGTTCGGCGGTCGAGCGCCCGACCTCATGGCCGAGGTGGACCGGTGGATTCGGAACCAGGTTCGTCCGACATCGTCTGGCGAGGCCCCGGACCCGTCGGGCCCCGCCCGAGGACGGGCGAACGAGGAGGCTCGCACTCGGGCTCGTTCGGGGAACCGGGGAAAAGGTCCCTCGAGGAGAAAGGGCTCATGACGGGCGAGGATTCGCCTCGGGCCCGCGTCAAGGGCCGCCGAGCTCTTGTCACTGGAGGATCCGGTGGAATTGGAACCGCTATCGTGGAAGGCCTCGCGTCCGAAGGAGCCGACGTCGCCGTCCAGTGGTACCGCAATCGAGCCGAGGCGGACCGGATGGTGGAGGTCGTGCGGAAGTTCGACCAAGAAGGAATCGCGGTTCAGGCCGATGTCCTCGACTCCAAGAGCGTGATCGCCATGCGGGACACCCTGCACGAGGAGTTCGGCAAGGTGGACACCCTGATCAACTGCGCCGGGATCAACCGAGACAGCATCTTCCACCGGATGACCGACGCCCAGTGGGACGAAGTGATCAACGTCAACCTTTCCGGGGTGTTTCATTGCTGCCGGGCGTTCGTCGAGGAGATCACCGCGAGCGGCCACGGTCGCATTGTCAACATTTCGAGCCTGGTTGGGGAGATGGGCAACATCGGCCAGGTCAATTACGCGGCCAGCAAGAGCGGCATGATCGGCTTCGCCAAGGCTCTCGCCCGGGAGCTAGCGGCGAAGAGAACCACCGTCAATGTCGTCGCTCCGGGGTTCATCGACACGCCGATGGTGCGTAAGATTCCCGACGGGGTCAAGGACAAGATTCTGAACCAGATTCCGATGGGTCGCTTCGGCACTCCCCACGAGGTCGCGATGAGCGTGATCTACCTGGTCTCTCCCGAAGCCGATTACGTTACCGGAGCGGTCCTCAATGTGAACGGAGGGATGTATCTATGAGCGAAAGCCGAGCGAAGAACACGACCGAGGCGTGGAAGAATGTCGGGGAAGCAGTCAACCGGGCGGCCGGACTTTACCTAGACGAGCTGACGGCGTACCTCGACTGGGCCCGTGACTTGCAGCGGGAGGTCCTGGAACAGAGCCTCCGGACAGCCGAGCGGTTGTCTCGGTTGAGAGAAAAGCAGCTCGCCTTCCTGGTCCGCCTGCGCGAGAGTATGCCCGCGATGGGAACGATCCCGAAGGGCACGGAGACCGTCGTTGGAATGGTCGACGCCGTCGTCCGTGAAACGGGAGGCGCGAAGTGATTCCGAGGGTCCCCGGGAGGGACCAACCGTTCCAAACAAGGAGTTGATGAAAGATGCCAGCAAAAGGAAAACGCCCAGCACGTCCGCCAGTGACCAAGCCGACCGCGACTGAACCTGAGGGTGGGTCCCGTTCGAGTTCTGAGAAGACCCGGATTCCGACCCCCTTCGAAGAGGGCCTCGAACTCTGGGCCCGCTTCGCTCGGGAGACCGGCGAAACGGTGACGGAGTACCTTCGTCGCTTCGGCGAGGAGCAGCAGAAGAACTACGAGTCGTGGGCCGCCGCTCTACGCGATATGACCAAGTCCCGGGCGCAGGGCAAGGAAGTCGAAGAGGTCCAGGCCCGCTTCGACGAGTGGAACCGCCGAGCCCAGGAGATCGGCGAAGCCGTTCGGGCCGCCTTCCTGAAGACGCTCGAACCGCAGAAGGAACTGTTCGACCTCTGGTTGAAGCCGTTCTTGCCCAAGGAGGCAACCACCGAAGACCGCCTGCGGGAGACGACGGAGCTCGTTCAGAAGCTCTGGACCGGCCTGGCCACGAACGTCTCGCGCATCGCGTTCGTCGCGTTCGACCCCCGACAGGACGTGGCGGAACTCACGCGGGTCCAGGAGGCCTCGCTCAAGGAGTTCTACGACTCGTTCCAGAAGCTGACGCAACTCTACTTCTCGAGCCCGCCGTTCGTCACGCTGTTCGGACGAACGCTGGATGCCTCGCTGGACACCGACCGCTGGGCGAGAGAACGGGACAAGTTCGTCGGCCTGATGACCGGACTACCGACCCGCCGGGAGATCACGGAGCTGAACGACGCGGTGCGGAGTCTCACGGACAAGGTCTCCCGCATGAACAACGGACGTGCCTAGGCCGAAGCTCTCCGGACCTCCCCTTACGCCCATGTCCGCCGCGGAGGACCGTGCGCCGGGGATGACCGGCGGAGCGATGAAACCGGGGCGACCGGTCTCGGGCGCTGGCGGAGGCTCGCCCGAGGTTGGGCCGGTCGACCCGGTTTCGGAGTTCGCCGAGAAGCTACGCAAGGCGTGGAGCCTGGCCCTTCGACCGCCTCAGGTGCCCGTGGGCCTGACCCCCAGCGACGTGATTCATGCCGAGGGCCGGATGCGTCTTTTGAGGTATCGTCCGCTTCCGGGCGTCACCCCTCGGGACCGACCCCCGATTCTCCTGGTCTATGCTTTGATCAACAAACCCTACATCCTCGACCTGCAGCCCGGGCTTTCCGTCGTCGAAAGCCTCCTCCGCCGCGGGCTCGACGTCTATCTGATCGATTGGGGCACGCCGGATCGGCGCGACAAGGACCTTCGGATTCACGACTACGTGAACGGCTACATGGACCGAGCGATGGATGCGGTCTGTCGCGCGAGCGGTGTGGACCGTCCGCACGTCCTCGGCTACTGCATGGGGGGGACCTTCGCCGCCATGTACACGGCCCTCCACCCCGAGCGGGTGAGGACTCTCTGCTTGATGGCGGCCGGTCTCGACTTCGACACCCGCTCCGGTCTCCTCAACGTGTGGTCCCGCGCACCCGGCTTCGACCCGTGGAAGATCGCCCGGACCTTCCAACTCATCCCACCGGAGTTCTTCGTCGATGCCTTCGGCGTCCTGGACCCGACGAGGAACTACTACCTCAAGTTCAAGGACCTCCTGAACCGAATCGACGACCCGAGCTTCGTCGAGAATTTCCTGCGCATGGAGAAGTGGAACAACGACGGCATCCCGATGGCCGGACCCACCTACGCGGAGTTCATCGAGAAGGGGTACCAGCGGAACCTGCTCGTGAAGGGGGAGTGGACCCTCGATGGGGATCAGAAGAGGATCGACCCCCACGCGATCACGATGCCCGTGGCCTCCATCGTGGGGCTCAAGGACACTCTGATGCCGCCGGAATGCACCGAGCGATTCCTTCCGGTCGTCGGGAGCCGCGACGTGAAACGGTTCGAGCTGCCGAGCGGACACATCGGTCTCTCGGTGAGCCGCAACGCTCACAAGGAACTGTGGCCCGGAGTAGGGGATTGGATTCTCGCCCACAACGATGGGTTCGGCGGGACGGCCCGGCGGAAGCCCCCGCGTCCCCCCGCTCGTCGCCGGGCCGAGGATCGCCGACCACCGCCCTGACGGAGAAACAGGGGAATGGCCGCTTCTCGACGCGCGGCGCAACGAGCTCGCCGTCGTACAGTTTCGGTCTCCGAGCCCGGGTCCGGCTCGATGGTTCGGACGGAGCGTCAAGGGCCGGTGGCGGTGCTGACCCTCGATCATCCACCGGTCAACGTCCTTACCCGTCCCCTGCTGGAGGACTTCGCGACGCGAATCATCGGGTTGACGGAAGACCCGTCGGTGCGGGCGATCGTGATCGCGAGCGCTCTCGACGGATTCTCCGGCGGCGCCGACATCAAAGCCATGGTAAAGATGGACCGAGCCGAGGCCTCGGCCTTCTCCGCGGAGGGCCACGCGGTCGCGAACCTCCTCGAGTGCTCTCCGCTTCCGGTGATCGTCGCAGTGAACGGCTTCTGTTTCGGCGGAGCATGCGAGCTCTCGCAGGCGTGCGACTTCATCGTGGCGAGCGAGGACGCGGTCTTCGGCCAGCCCGAGATCTTCATCGGTGTGATACCCGGTTGGGGAGGGTCCCGGAGGCTCACGCGAGCGGTGGGCGTCGCGCGAGCCCGCCGATGGATCATGACGGGCGAGCGGATTCCCGCCCGTACGGCGTGCGAGTGGGGCCTGGTCGACCGCGTGGTCCCGAGAGAAAAGCTCCTGGACCAAGCGATGGCCGTCGCGAACCAGCTTTCCTCGCTGCCGGCGCTCGCGTTGGCGGCCGCGAAGTACTCGGTCAATCAGGCCTCGGACCCCAGCTGGCTCCTTGGCCTCGAGTTTGAACGCGAGCTCTGGGGTCTCCTGTTTGAACACCACGACCAGCGGGAGGGCATGCGCGCGTTTCTCGAGAAGCGTCCCGCGGTCTACACCGACCGGATCGCGCGGACCGGGAGACGCGCCGAGTTCCCGTGGGAGCACGCGGGGAGTCCGTGGGAGATCGCGAAGGACCAAGTCCTCCGAATGAAGAGGAAGACCGCCGGATCCCCGCCCGCTCGGATGGGCCCGAACCCCTTCGAGATCTGGGAAAGGGCCGAGGCGCACCGGGAGGCGGGGATGCGCGCCTTTGAGGTGTTCTTCGCCATGATGCGGCACGCGACCGAGAGCTATCGGAACTGGGTCCAGCTCATGCTTCTGCCCTCGGGCACCTCGGAGGTCTCGGCGGCGGGCTCAACGAACGACGCCGACCGCACGACGTGAGAAACCGGAATCGCTTGGACGGAGGACGGGCCGACCGCTCGGCATCGACCGGATCGGCCTGCTCTCGGCGAGCGAGCAAGGTTCCGAGAAGCGTTCGCTCATCGAAAGCGAAAGCATGTCCCTCTCGTCTGTCGGTCCGCGACGGGAGTGACCGACCGACCCCGGACCGACCCTGCTCCGGGGGTTTCGAAGCGGCCGGAGGGCGAGGCACCAACCTTTGGTCAGTTCGGCTTGACGAAATATTGCAATCATACCGTGTCGTCGCTTGGCACGGCTGAGGGGGAGGGCCGCCCCATGGGGGAGGGGGAGACCAAGCCAATTCGGAAGCTTGCGGCGTTCGAACTGTATCTCAAGGGAATCTACCTGAGCCGACTGGAAACTCTCGAAGCGCTCGACGAAGCGGTTCGGTGCTTCGAACTGGCCACCAAGGAGGACCCGGCGTTCTCGCTAGCGTATTCAGCCGCCGCCGAAGCGTACGTTCGGGGAGCCGGGCTTTTGTTCCCGTCCAAGGAGGCCTTCCGACGTGCAAAGGAACTCGCGCACCTCGCGCTCGAACTAGAACCGAACGCCTCTGAGGCGCATAGGGTCCTAGCCAATCTTGCTCTTCGCGGGGCCCTCGACTGGGAAATCGCCGAAGAAGAGTTCCGAAAGGCGATCGCCCTCAATCCGGGCGACGCGGAGGCGCATTTCGGGTACTCGATTCTCCTTGCCACCCTTCAGCGGTTCGAGGAAGCGGAGGAGGAGCTCCGGGAAACGATCCGGGCGAACCCACTGCTCACGAACGCCTGGGATTGGCTGATCGAACTGAAGTATCGTTCGGGAGACCTCGAGGCGGCGACGGCCTTCGCCGAGGAGATGCGCGAACAACATCCGGGCTCGTTCGGGACGCGTTGGTGGGCCGGATGCTGCTACTGGGCCATGGGCCGGACCGCGGAGGCGATGAAGGAGTGGGAGGAGCTCGCGGGCCCCGCGAAGCCGCACGGTCGAGTATCTCGAGCGGTCCTCTCTGCACTTCTCGGGAAGTCGGAAGACGCGGCCCGGCTCGTCAAGGAGCTGGAACGAGAGTCGAAGGACCGGTACGTTCCGCTGATCTGGATGGCCGACCTGTATGCGACGCTCGGAGAGAAAGAGAAGTCGTTGCAGGTCCTGGAGCGGGACCTCCGTGAGGGAGACCGGGGGCTTTGGTGGGCGTATCAACATCCCCAGTACGACTTGCTCTGGGCCGACCCCCGGTTCGTCGCGCTGCTCAAGGAGTATCATCTCCCGACCAAGAGGAAGGAACGTCCGACCGCGACGGCCCCCCTCGACGAGGAGCGAAAAGCAGCCCAAACGGCCTCGGCGTGAAGAGCGCGCACCATCCCCGCCAAGGCGGCCGAGCCGACTCGGATCGGGCGCCGTCTTCTCCCGTCCCGTACGCCGACGACATCCTCAGAGGGCCGGCTCGATTCACGAAGCGCCGACCGACCCGTTCTCTCCGTCCGTAGCCCGCCTTCCCCGAAGCGGGCCGAAGGTCTTAGGAAAGACCTCGCGAATCGCCGCTCCGTGAAGTACGTCGTCCTGGGCGCCGGCGGCAGCATCGGCTACGCGGTAGTGCGGGTCGCCGCCTCACGCGGTCACTCGGTCCGAGCGGTCGCTCGAAGCCTCGAGCGGCTCCCGAGCGTTCCGGAAGGAGTCGAACGATTCCAAGCTGACGTCCTGGACGAGGGCGAGACGCTCTCGGCATGCCGGAATGCGGATGTGGTGGTCCATGCCGTGAACGTCCCGTATCCGCGGTGGGCCGAGGAGGTTCCTCGGATCGCGGCCCATGCGCGTGGAGCTGCCGAGGCGGCCGGCGCCATCCTCGCCTTTCCCGGCAACGTGTATGTCTACGGTCCGCCTCAAACGACCCCGGTCCTCGAGAGCCATCCGATAACACCCACGACGATCAAGGGTCGGATCCGGGCCACCATCGAATCCGACTACATGGCCGCTCACGCGAAGGGTTCCCTGCGCCTGGTACTGCCTCGATATCCGGACTTCTATGGGCCGAATGTTCTGAACCCCTTGCTCGCGCCGATTTTTGACGGAGCTGTCTCGGGCGGGGGATGCCGCTGGCCCCTCAACGCGGACCTCCTCCACGAGTTCGTCTTTATCGAGGATGCGGCGGCCGCGATGGTTCGTCTGGTCGACACTCCGGCGGCGCACGGGGCTCCCGTTCATGTTCCTGGACCCGGGTCCCTTACGGGCCGGGAGTTTGCCCGGCTTGCCTACGCCGCCGGAGGCCAGACGCTCAAGCTGAGTGTTTTCGGCCGCGGCCTTTGGCGCTTGGCCGGACTGTTCAACGCGGAAGTGCGGAGTGCCCTCGAGATGGCCTACCTATTCGAGACGCCTCTCCTCCTCGGCGGGTCTCGATACGAGTCGTTGGTCGGAGAGCCCCGACCTGCAACCCCGTATCCCGAGGGGATCCGACGGACGGTGGAGTGGTTCCGGTCCCCACAGCGCGGCTCCGGGAGCAGCCGGCGGCACTAGTCTGTTCCGTCTCGGGATCCATCAAGGGGCGGCCAGAGGGGATTCGAGGCGTTTCGACCTCAGCAGTCGACCGGGCGATTTACCAGAGTTAAATACCACTCCCGGATTTGTTCCCCATGGCCCGAACCTCTCCCTCCCGCCGAGAGACAGCTTTCGCGAGAGCGGTACTTACTCGAAACCTCGAGGTGCGACCCGGTGAGACCGTCATCATCGAAGGGTGGAGCCGCATGCTTCCCTGGGCGACGGCCCTGGCCCGCGAGACCCGGCGTCTGAAGGCATTCCCCTTGGTCCTCTACGAGAACGAGGATTCCTACTGGGATTCGGTCGACGCCCACGAGGACGAGATTCTCGGAGCGTCTCCGAAGCACGAGTGGGCGGCGCTCGGGAAGACCAACGTCTACATCCATATGTGGAACGCCGGAGACCGGTTGAGGATGGAGTCGCTCGGTCCGGTCCGGGCCGAGAAGATCTTCGGTTGGAACCCGGCCTGGTACAAGACCGCAGCCAAGGTAGGGTTGAGGGGTAGCCGCCTAGATATCGGTCGCCCGTTCCCGAGCCTCGCCCAGGTCTACGGGGTCAACCAGAGGGCCTGGATGGACCAACTGGTCGACGCGACGATGGTCGACCCGGACCGACTGACCGCTGTCGCGAAGCCGATCGCCCGGGCGTTGGAACGAGGTCGACGAATCCGGATCCGCGACGAGCATGGTACGGACCTCACCCTCGGTCTCGCGCACCGGCGGGCACGGCTCGATGTGGGCCGCGTCACGAAAGAGGACAGGAAGTTGCCCTTCGGCATGCTAAACATCCTTCCGGCCGGCGCCGTGCGGGTCGCGCTCGACGAGTCCATCGCAGACGGCACCATCGTCGCCAACCGCCCGAGTTACAACGACGTCGGGATGTCGACCGGCGGGGTCTTCGAATTCCGGAGGGGTCGGTTGGTACGCCACCACTTCGACAAAGGCTCCCAGTTTTTCGACAAAGGGTTCCGGCGGGGAGGGAAGGGACGTGACCGGCCGGGTTCCCTCAGCATCGGGCTTAATCCGAAGCTCAGTAACACGCCGCAGCTCGAAGATCGCGAGGTGGGAGCGGTGATGGTCTCGGTGGGGAATAACGAGTTCAACGGGGGCAAGAACAAGTCCAGGTTCTCCGGCATCGTCGTAAATGTGGGGGCGCGCGTGGAGATCGACGGGAGACCGCTCCGTCTCCCCGGTTGACCATAGCTCGGACGGGGCGCCTTGGGACAGGAAACTCGCGGCGCCCAGGCCGCGGTCGACTGAGTCGGTCCAGTCCGTGTCGACCGATCTTGGGCTACTAACGCGGGTGCAACGGTCCCCGCACCCACACAAGCCGAGCCCAAGGCTGGAGAACCGCTAGCGCGCTTCCTCGGTTCTCTTGAGGACGGTGAGCGCCTTCAGCGTAATCCACTTGCTGGGCCTCCCCACCCTTTCCAAGGACCACGGCTTGAACTCCTTCCCTTCGTAGTCCCTCTTCAGTTCCCCCTCCACATCGGGATGAACCTTATCCAGGACCCAGGTCCCGTCCGGCCGTCGCTTGTCCGCGAGGACCTTGAGCGCGGGTCGGAGACGCCGGTCGTCCGAGTATCCGAGACCGGTCACCACGTCCAGTCCAACCAGTACGTCATAGAAGTAGTGGGTCGGATAATGGAACCGGAACCACGGTTCGTACCGCTTGCCTTCCCGGAAGAGATTTCGTTCCAAGTAGAACTCGACGCCCCGCTCGATCGCCGACTCCACCCTCCGCGAGCGCTTCGGCTTGGGCAGCGCGGAAAAGGCGGCGAGCGCCTCCCAGCAATCGAGCGTACCGGGCTCGTTCGGGGCGCAATTCCAACCTCCGTTCTCGCGCTGGTCCTCGACCATCCAGGCGTAGAGCTTCTGCACGCGCCGATCGTCCCCATAGCCAAAACGGGTCAGCATACGGGCCAGGTTCCCGACAGCACACACCTCTTCGGTGAAGAAATTGAACGGCGAGCTGAGTCGAAGCTTGTAGTCGAAGAACAGGTCGGCCGCTTTCCGGATGCGGGGGTCGCGGGAGGAGAGCCCCAGGTCTGAGAGGACGAGAGCGGGCCACATCGTGGAGCCAAACTGTGGGAATTGGAGGAAGCGTGTCCATTCCCGGAGGTTGGTCGGCTCGCGGGCTTCCCAGTAGCCCTTCGGCTTCTGCCGTCTTAGGAGCTGCGCCGCCCAACCGACACGCGGGATCCTCGACCGAGCCTCTCGCACCTCGGGGTCGTCCTCCCGGCGGCCGAACAGAGTCACCAGCGCGTGATACCGGACGGCAGGTTGCTCCTTCTCGAGGAGCCACTGGACGACGCTCGCCTCGCGTTCGATGCGGCCGGGAGCCGTTCGTTTGTTCATGGTCGAATACGGCCTCTGTCGGGAGTCGCTCGGCTCCTATATGAGGCGGTCCGGGGAGCCCGTGAAACGGTAGCGTAGCTGCGCGGCCACGGGAATTGGGCGCGTGGGTTGGTCGAGGGCTTCCCCAAGAGTGTCCTGGTCTGTTTACAGAGCGGGTCTGCCGACTAGGCTCTTCCCACTCGAGACAGAACGCTCAGGGCCTCGACCGTCGCGAGTCGGCTCGGTTCGTTCGGTGGTTCGAGGCGAAACGGCCAGACCGGTCCTTCGTCGAAAGCGTACCCGCCGTGCTCCGCGTCGAGGTCCGGATGGTCGGCATCGATCGCCCACGTTCCATCCCTCCTTCGTTTGCCGAGGAGCCAGCGGAGAGCGGGCCGTAGCCGCGGGTCGGAACCATACCCGAGACGGGTCAACACGCGAAGCCCGACGAGTAGGTCGTAGTAGTAGTGATTCGGGTAGTGGATTCGGAACCAAGGCGGGTACGGAGTCTTGCCTTCCTTCTTCAGCTGGCGACGTAGGTAGAACTCCGCCCCGCGCTCGACCGACTGGCGAACGGATCCATCGCGAGATCCGTCCGGGATCTCGGCGAGGGCCGCGAGGCCCTCCCAGCAATCGAGCGATCCCGAGCGGGCCGGCCAACAGTACCACCCTCCGTCGGACTTCTGCGTGCGAACGATCCAGTCGACGGAACGCCGGACGAGCGGGTGGTCTAGATACCCCAACCGCACCAGGGCGCGCACCGAGTTCCCCGTGACGCAAATTTCACTGTCCGGTCCCCCGAGCAGGTCCGCACCTTTTTCCGACCATCGGCGAAGTATTAGCTCGGCCGTCCGACGAACCCTCGGATTTTCCCGGGTCATGCCGAGTTCGGCGAGGAGGAGGAAGCGCCAGTACGTCACGACGTACTTTGGCCGGTAAAGCTCCTCATCGGTCGAGCCGGGAGTGACCCAGTGCCCGTCCGAAAACTGATGCTTAAGAAGGTCTGAAGCCCATCCAGAGCGGCCGATTTCACGCCGCGCTCGACGAACCCTCGGATCGTCGGGGGATCGGCCTTCGATTTCGGTCCAGTACCGCCATCGGACACTGGGGTCTGATGTTAGGCCCGTCAGCCACCGATGGATCCGAGAAGGAACGCGCATCGACAGACGAAGCGTTCCTCCCTCATGAGAGCTCGCGGGGGCTGAAATCTCGCCTTCACCGTCTCGACGGCGGGAATCCTGAGGACTAACGTTGAGAGAAAGGCCAGTACGCGCCTAGGAGAATACCCTAGGTCGGTGCCTGTCGCTCGCCGCGTGTCGGTCGACGACCAACGGTGATCCAGACGCCGTTCGGGTCCATCACACTCGCCATCCAGCCCTCCGTGGTCGAGGGTGACCAGCGAGTAGGCTTTGCTCCAAGTTTGAGCAGCCTCCGGTAAGTCCGCTCGAGCTCCTGCCGGCTGGCCGTACCGATGGTAAAGTCAAGATGGTCGAGAGCCTCGCCCGCCCGGTACGGGCTGTAAAACAGCGAACCTTTCGGGTACCAGTTGAGCTCGATCACCCGACGAGATTTCGGATCCCGAAGGAGCGCCCATCGCCCCCCGCCCCAGCTTCGTGTGTCTCCCGTCCGGACGACGCGAAGTCCCAGAGCACGGGTGTAGAATCGAAGCGACGTGCGGAAGTCCCGCACTCGGATTCCCGCCTGCTCGAGCCGCACGACGACTCTCACGATCGTCCTGTAGTTATCTTGACCGGCTTCGGGCAGCTGGCCCAGCTCGGCCAGGCTGGGTCGCGACGGACCTGTCGGCTACCTCGATTTTCCGGCGGGTCGCTTTCGTGAGCCGGGAGTCCAGGAGTGAAGCTCCATCCGGACTCGTCCCCCTCGGAACGTTACACCTTCGATCCGGAGCCGCAGCCGCTGTTCCCTTCCCTCTTCGCCGGGTAAGGCGATTCGCCCGCCCGCGCCCACTACTCGGTGCCAGGGAAGACCCTCCACGCGATTGAGGGCCCAAACGGTTAGCCGAGCCGCCCCCGGGTACCCTGCGACCGCCGCGACCTGCCCGTATGTGATTACCTTCCCCTTTGGGACACCTCGAATGACCGCTGCGAAGCGGGAGAGCGTGGCCACCACAGCGCTGGTCCTGCTCCCAAGATGCCTGGGGTGAGCGGAGAATCACCCTTGCTTGACTTCGTGGATTTCGTCGGCCACGAGCCCGTGAGCTTCCTTGTGCACCCTCGCAGCCGCGTCGGCGCTCGAGGCTTCTACTAGACAGAAATTGGCTCCTTTCTTCTCGTCAACCCGGTAGCTGCGGTGGTTGACGCCGTATCGACTCTGGACCTTGAGATCGTTAGCATGAGCCTCAGCGACCGCCTCGGCCTTGACTCCCTTCATGTTCCGGCGCTCGTCGAGGTGGAGGGGCATGATGCGCCCGACCTCCCTCCAGTTCTTAGGACTTTCAGTACTGGACACCAGCTGTCCGGGTCCCGAGTCCACTGCTCACCCTCCGCGCTCTCCTCGTGGCCTCGCAGCAAACGGCCCTCCGCGTCAGGGTCCTGTCTCTTCGAGCCGTTCTCGTTGCTCCCAGTCGAGCCACTCTCTGCGGTCGAAAATCCCAGAATTCAAACGGAAGAGCGTTTGATACGCCGACTCCCAGAGAAAGTGGTGACGCGTGACTAGGATGTAGGCGGTCGCAAGAACCGACCGCTCGCGCCCTCCCGTGCAATGGAGGAGCAACGGCGCCTTCCCCAAGCAGTGACCGTAAACACGGGCGATCGCTTCCAGTCGCTCGGGAGTTGTCTCACGGTTTCGAGTCCCTGCGTCTCGGCCCCCTGCGTCGACTTCGGTTTCGGGTTCGCGGGACTCCAGGGCAAAGTCCTCGAGTACGGGAAGATGCTGACAACTCGGATGATCGCAGCACCAGGGCTTCTCGTTGACACAGAC
>JASHTB010000010.1 GCA_030040775.1 Thermoplasmata archaeon
CGGTTGGCCGACCGAGGCGCGCTACTACCGCGTGTCCCCGTCGTACCGGTTCGGCGCCGAGTTCGTGGACTGGGGCGCTCCGAGCCCTCGTCGGAGAAACGACTGGGTCACGACCGACGCCTTGTTCGTCCTCCGCGCAGCGGGCCGACTCTAATCGGCCACCCCGGAGTCACCGAACCTAGGCGCTCGAAGACCAGCTCGGTCGACGGCGAAAACTTGCCACGATCTCTCGCGGTCGGCGGCTTGACGAGCCTTCTCGCTTCGGCCGTTCGCGGCACCGAGCACCGCACGGAAGACGAGCTATGACGATTCCCTCACTCGAACCAAGCTTTGTCGAACCAGACTGCGAAGATAGCTACGACGAGGAAGATCCCGGTTACTACCCCTATAGTGCCCGCCACGATCAGCTCGACCCCCGTCGAACTCCCCTGATAGGTAGGGCTGACGAGGAAGGCGACCAGACCAAGGAACAAGAAGCCAAACGAGCCCGTTCCAAGAATGAACGCGGAAGTCTTCTTCCGCTCCACAGACTCGTCGGAGGCAGCCTGGATCCCTGCCACGGTATCCAGCCACCCCACTTCTTCCAGTAGCATAACCCTCGTCGTGACGAAACGGGGCCCCCTTTTCCGAGCAGGGCGTCGAGCCACGAGCACCCTGTTTGCAGGGGATACAACCGGCAGTCCTCCACAGGGACGGCCAGGTCGTGGTAGTAAGCCCCGTTGATCTCCATACGTCAGAGAAAGCGCCCGGGATGAGCCAGATTCAGGCCGATCGAGTCGTCGTGTCGATTGTTGACGTGTGCCGTCGGACACCCCCTCCTCCACCACCCAAGGAATAGGACCAACCTCCTCAGGCCCCGGTTTCTCGGGACACCACTCTTTCCTGAGACGCCGATAGGATTGACCCTACAATGCCCAATAGCCACCGTCGACCGAGACCGACGTATTCGAGTTCGAGTCGGTGACGAAACTGTATCCGGAGTAACTGGTGGTGAACGAAAAGCTCCCTGAGGTGCCTTCGCCAAGGAATACCGTCGACCCTCCCGGAGCCTCTATCTGGATCGTCACTGAGACCCCGGTGGGCGTGCTCCAACTGCCCGAAATCGTCACTCCGGTCGGAAACGACTGGTTGTGGCTCCCGGCGTATTCGATAAGCTCCGAGCTTTCTGTGATTATGAACGAGAAACTGTGGTAGGCCGACGCGAGGCCGACGAGTGCTAAGATTACGATGACGACTACCCCGATAATCACGAGCCGGATGTCTGTGCGACGCCTCTTCTGAGTCGTGACAGCTTCTCGAGAAGGAGCGGGTGGAGGTGGAGAGTAGAGTGGCTGGGCAGGAACTATTGGAACCGGGGTCGCGTAGTTAGGGTAGATCCGACCCCCGACCTCAAGTGTTTGACCATACACGGTACGAAACTGTGAGGCGGTCCCGCCCCGGGTCCCCGCCATCAATCCCACCGAGCCCGAGATCGCTTCCTAGCACTTGAACGGCGACCCGCATCGGGCCCCGGGAAACCGGGGCCAGCCAGCCGGGGGCCGCGCTAGGGACTCCGGGCTTCTCCTGTCGTCTCAGAGGGGACGGGCGAGGGGGCTTTCGAAGCTTTGCCAGTTAAGGAGTCGAACAACTTCCGGTATCTTTCGGGTTCCAAGCTCAGCCAGGCAAGCGCCCCAAACACGCCGCCGAGAAGCAAAAAGAGGGCACCGCCGAGAGCGAAGACCGTCGCGGCCACCACATGGGGAAAGACGCAGACGGACGGTGCGCTCGGTAACACGCCGGTTGTACAGTAAGTAAAGAGGAACACCGCGATGACGAAGGCCGCCGCCGAGACGACGAAGGAAATGAGGGCAACCAGGCTGTTCCGATAGAACTCTATCGGCGGCCAACGGTCCGGCTGCGGACTCGTTCCCGTCATGCTCGCCAGGGCCTCCAGGGGGCGAACGGAACTTTAGTCCTTCGTTCACCCGCACCGAGTCCGGGGCCGGGAAACCCGGGCCCGAGCGGATTCTCTCAGTCTCTATCGAGTCGGTACGGGACCCAACGGGTAGGGGTTCGCGAGCCATCTCCTCGTTGGACGCTTTCGCTGTTCCCGGACGCCGCAGTTTTCCGGAGTGTGTCGAGCCATGAAAGCCGCGCTTGAGGGGCGTACACCCCGGCGATTTCTCGCCGGGGCGGCCAGGTCGTGGTAGTAAGCCCCGTTCTGTTTCAGGCAGCATTCGACTGCGCGCTCTCCTCGACGGTCGGGGAAACACTTCCTCCCGTCGGTCAGGGCTTGCTCCCGGGGAGTCGGCCGTTTCACCAAGTCCCGGGGGAACCTCCGATGCGACATCTTCACCGTACCCTCGGGCTGTGTCGTTTCTGCTCCGGAGCTCGGACTCTCACCCGTCGGGCTCCCGCCCGACCCCGCGTTTCCCGGAGCGGGGACTTTCCTCAGCGGCCGGCCGTTGCCGGCTCGGTCCACCGTCAGCTGCCCTCCACCTCCTGGCGAGGGCCCTAGGGAAACGCAGGCCAAAAAGGAGTTCTCGACCGTCGTGAGGGTCCCGAAGGGCCGAGGGAGAGCCGATCACGGCAGTACGGGGAGGTCCCGGACCGGCTCCCACCAGGCCGCGCGAGCCAGCCGGGGAAGAGCAAGGCCGAAATCCTTCGATTCTGTCCGGCCGCCGTGCCGGTTCCTTCTCCCGCTCGCTCCTCCCCCCTTCCCTCCGAACCGTCTCCGCGGGGCCCCGCGCTCGTACCGTGCGTGCTCTTTCGCGGTGGTGCCGTCTGCCGGCCGGGTCCCGACGGGCCGGTGCCCGCCCGGGCCGCATCGGGAGCCATGGTCGACCCGTTCGACGTCCTCGACCGTCTCTCCAGCGACTACGCGATGCTTTACGTGGTCGACCTGGACGGGATCGAGCGAGAGGACCCCCAGCTCGACTACCTACAGGAGCTCGCGCGAGAGATGACGCTCTGGGTCGATGCCGGGGTCCGCACCGCGGAGCAGGCGATCGATGTGCTCATCACCGGCGCGCGGCGCGCGGTCCTCTCCAGTGCGTACCTGCGGGGGCCGCGCCAGCTCGCTCGGGCCTGGCGCCTTTCGACCGACCTCGTCTTCGAGGTCGAGATGCGCGGACCGGCACTCGCCCCGGCCGACGCCCGGTGGGGTGCCGTCGACGCGGCCGCCCTCGCACGGGCGGTGCGCGCGGCCGGGCCGGACCACATCATCGTCTCCCCCCGTGAAACGGAACCGGACTGGTCGGTCGTCCGAGTCATCGCTTCCGAGGGCCCGACCTGGGTCGACGGGACGTTCTCTCGCGAGGAAGCTCCAAGGCTCACCGAGTGCGGGGCCAGCGGGGGCATCTTCCACATCGAGGACCTGCTGAGCTCTTGGGAGGGGTAAATCGACGGACCGAGCCGCTCGCTCACCGGTGGAACCGGGTGCGCGATGATGAGGAATAGAACCAGCTGACCTGTGATGAATAATGGGCGGGCTGAGCGCACCTCGGACCGAACCGGCGTCCGGGCGCCCTCGCCTCGCCGCTTCGCTCTACCCCAGAGCTTTTGGGCCGGGGGAGGGTCGACCCGTCGCCTCCCGCTATGTCGGACCGAGCCCGGGTGACGATCACACTGCCCGACGGAAGCCATCGAGAGGCCGACCCGGGCACCTCCGCGGGCGAGGTCCTCGCCGCATGGACCCCGGCCCGCGCGAGCGACTTCCTGGCCGCGCTGTGGAACGGCCGTCCGGTGGACCTCGCGTACCCCATCCCGTCCGACGGGTCCCTCGCTCCAATCACGTTCGCAGACCGCGCGGGGCGCGAGATCCTCGAGCACTCCTCGGCCCACCTGGTGGCGAAGGGCGTGGTGGAGACGATTCCCGAGGCGAATCCGACGGTCGGGCCGCCGACCGACGACGGGTTCTACTACGACTTCGACGTCCGACCGCTGACCCCGGCCGACCTCGACCAAGTGCGCGCCGCGATGGAGCGCTCGGTGAAGGCCCGCGAGCCGTTTCGGCGCAGGGAGCTCTCTCGAGAGGAAGCCGAGCGCCTCTTCGCTCGGAACCCGTACAAGCTGAAGTACATTCACGAGGTCCCGCCGGAGGAACCGGTCTCGGTCTACGACACCGGCTCGTTCACCGACCTTTGCCGCGGACCTCACGTACCGGACACGCGCTGGCTCGAGGGCGTTCACATTCTCGGCTTCTCGTCCATCACTCCCGACGAACCGGGCGCCCATCCGCTCCAGCGCGTGCGGGGAATCGGCTTTCCCACACGAGGCGAGCTCGACCGGTTCCTGAAGCTGCGGGCCGAGGCGGAGGCCCGGGACCACCGGAGCATCGGCGCGCGCCAGGAGCTGTTCCTCTTCGTCGACGAGGCTCCTGGCTTTCCGTTCTGGCTGCCGAATGGGATGATCATGGTCCGTGAGCTCGAGAAGTTCGTCACCGAGCACTTGAAGCGTTCCGGCTACGCGGAGGTCCGCACGCCCCTTCTCTTCGCGCAGTCCGTCTACGAGACGAGCGGTCACTGGGAACATTACCGCGAGAACATGTTCCTCTCGACGGTCGAGGACCGGGTCTTTGGCTGGAAACCGATGAACTGTCCGGGCGCGATGCTCGTCTTCCGTTCGCGTGCCCGCAGTTACCGGGAACTGCCCCTACGGCTCGCCGAGTTCGCGCCGCTGCACCGTCACGAGGCGAGCGGCACCCTCCACGGACTGACCCGGGTCCGCGAGCTCGTGCAGGACGACGCGCACATCTTCGTGACCGAGGACCAGATCGGCGACGAGATCCGCGTCCTCCTCGAGTGGGTCCGCGAGGCGTTCTCGACCTTCCGGCTTGAATGGTCGTACGAGCTATCGACCCGCCCGGAGAAGTTCCTTGGTTCGGTCGAGCAGTGGGACCGGGCCGAGGCGACGCTCGAACGCCTGCTCAAGGAGTCGGGGGTCGACTACCGTGTCTCCGCGGGGGAGGGCGCGTTCTACGGCCCGAAGATCGACATCCACGTTCGCGACTCCCTCTCGCGCCCGTGGCAGACCGGGACGATCCAGCTCGACTACCAGATTCCTCAACGGTTCGGGCTCGAGTACCAGGGACCCGACGGCCAGTTGCATGCGCCGGTGGTCATCCACCGCACGATCCTCGGTTCCTGGGAGCGGTTTCTCGGGGTCCTCATCGAGCACTGCGCCGGACGCTATCCCCCTTGGCTCTCGCCCGTACAGGTCCGCGTCCTGCCGGTCACGGAGCATCATGCCGCCGCCGCGAAGGGTCTCGCCGAGGAGGTCGCGGCGAGCGGGGTGCGGGTCACGCTCGCCGGCACCGAGGAATCGCTCGCGAAGCGCGTGCGCTCCGCGGAGCTCGACCGGATTCCCTACGTCGCGGTCCTGGGGGACCGGGAGGTTGCCGACGGGAGTGTGGCGGTTCGCGTGCGGGGCAGGCGGGAGAACCGGCCGATGTCGCGGATGGAGTTCCTCGGGTACGTGAGCGAGCGGATCCGACGGCGGGAATTCGACCCCTAGGGTCGGGAGCGACGGGCGCGGCGGGCATCGATCCGCGACTCGAGATAGAGGCCCTCGAGCTGGGCCGAGTCGACCTGGTGGTCCGTGCGAAGGTGCTCGCGCATCCGGATGAGCTCGATCGGTTGACCGCAGACCCGGCACGGCACCCGCTGGCGTCGGAGCGCCGCGTCGCGGGATTCGGACGGCTGCACGGATACGGCTTGGGCACTCCTTGCGTATAGTTCCGTCGCTCAAGCGTCGAGCGACGTGTCGGTCCCGGCCCCACGCAAGTTTTAATGGCCTGCCCTCTTGAGCCGCCTCGTCTTTCGAGGGTAAAACCGATGGGTTTGTCGACGGGCCAGCTCGAGCTTCTGATCTTCCTGGCTGCCGTCGTCGGTCTTCTCTACGCGGGAGTCCAGACGGCCCTCGTGCTGCGCGAGGACGAGGGGGACGAGCGGATGCGCGAGATCGCGGGCGCGATCCGGGAGGGAGCGGTCGCGTTCCTGCGGCGGGAGTACACGTTCGTCTTTGCGGCCGCGGCCGTCCTCGCGCTGGTCATCGCGTTCTCGTTCGGGGTCACCGGGACCGGGGCCAAGCTCGCCGCGGGGTTCCTCTTCGGGGTCTGTGGGAGCGCCCTCGCCGGCCTGGTCGGCATGCTCGTCAGCATCCGGGCCAACGTCCGGACGGCCGCGCACGCCCGCAAAGGGAGCCTCCCCGACACGATGGCCTTCGCGTTCCGCGGCGGGAGCGTCACAGGGATGTCCGTGGCGAGCCTCGCGCTGCTGGAGCTCATCGGATTCTACTGGGCGTTTGGGGGGAACGTGCTCGACATGGTCGGGGTTCTCTTCGGCGCTTCCCTCATGAGCCTCTTCGCCCGGGTTGGAGGTGGGATCTACACCAAGGGGGCCGACGTGGGCACCGACCTGGTCGGGAAGGTCGAGGCCGGGATCCCGGAGGACGACCCGAGAAATCCCGGAGTCATCGCCGACAACGTCGGCGACAACGTCGGGGACTGCGCGGGGATGGCGGCCGACCTGTTCGAGACGTACGTCGTGACCGCACTCGCCGCGATGCTCCTCGCCTATCTCATCGCTGGCGTCGCGGGCGCGACGCCCCTCCTCACGATCTTCCCGAACGCGGTCCTGTTCCCTCTGCTGGTCTGCGCCTGGGCGATCGTCGCGACGATCGTCGGGACCCTGTTCGTGCGGATGCGGGCGAAGGGAACGATCATGGGCGCGCTCTACCAGGGGCTCGCGGCGACGACCGCGGTCGGCCTGGTCGGGCTCTACCTCCTCGACTACTACTTCATGAACGGGAATCTCGGGATCTTCGTCGCCACGGCCGTCGGCCTTCTCGTGATGGTCCTGATCGTCATCATCACCGACTACTTCACCGGGACCCGGTACCGGCCCGTTCACAAGATCGCCGAGGCGTCGCGGGCGGGGGCGGGCCCGACCGTCATCAGCGGGCTCTCGGTCGGCCTCGAGTCGGTCTGGATGCCGGGCCTCGTGATCATCACGGGGACCCTGGTCGCGTACGCGGCCGCCGGCTGGTACAACGGGTTCACGACGAGCCACAGCCCCGACAGCTACGTCGGGCTCTACGGGATCGGCCTGGCTGCCGCGAGCATGCTGTCCGTGACCGGGATGGTCATCTCGATCGACTCGTTCGGCCCGATCACCGACAACGCCGGGGGATCGCGGAGATGGCGAAGCTCCCGGAGCAGGCCCGCGCGATCACCGACCCGCTGGACGCGGTCGGCAACACGACCAAGGCGGTCACGAAAGGCTACGCGATCGGCTCCGCGGTCCTCGCCGCGCTCGCCCTGTTCGCCGCGTACACGTTCGCCGCCGCGAAGCAGTGGGGCCGACCGTGGAGCGCGTTCACGAGCTTGCTCACGCTCTCCCAGCCGCTCGTCGTCGCCGGCCTCGTCATCGGCGCCATCCTCCCGTTCTTCTTCACTTCGTTCCTGATGAACGCGGTCGGGATCGCGGCCGAAAAGATGGTCTTCGAGATCCGGCGTCAGTTCCACGAGATCGCCGGGATCCTCGAAGGCACGGGAAAGCCCGACTACGGCAAGTGCGTCGACATCGTCACCCTCACCGCGCTCCAGCAGCTCGCGGTACCCGCGATCCTTGCCGTGGCGACGCCGCTTGCGGTCGGGTTCCTGTTGGGGCCGGTCGCGCTCGCGGGCCTCCTCCTCGGCACGATCATCAGCGGGTTCCCCCTCGCGCTGACGATGACGACGGGCGGGGCGGCCTGGGACAACGGCAAGAAGTTCATCGAGAGCGGCCACTTCGGCGGGAAAGGGTCTGAAGCGCACAAGGCGGCGGTCGTCGGCGACACCGTGGGCGACGCGACCAAGGACACCGCCGGGCCCGCGATCAACCCGCTCATCAAGGTCGTGAACACGATCTCGATCCTGTTCATCGCCCTCATCGTGGCGCATTCGGTGATCGGGATCTAGGCTCGGAACGGCGCGACCGTGGGTCCGTCAGGCGGATAAAGGGGCGCGGATATCGCTCGGACGAGGCGTCCGATGTGCGACACCTGCGGGTGTAAGAGCAAGAAGAAGCCGTAGACGGTCGGCCTCTTCTCCTCAGGCCGATCCCGCCCGTCGCCCCTAGCTTGCCCTGTGCCTATCGAGAGGCACGGACTGCTCCATCAACCGAGGCGTGGCCTTTTCCTACTCGACCTTGTTCCTGCCAGGGTCGGTGTTCGACCTTTCGGATTCCGTCGTCCTGGTCACCGGAGGATCCCGAGGGATCGGACGTGCGGTGGTGCTCGAACTGGCTCGGGCCGGCGCGGACGTCGTCGTTCACTACCACACCCGGGAGGAGGCCGCCGCTTCGGTCGCGCAGGAGGTCCGCGCTCTCGGCCGGGAGTCCATGGTCGTCGCGGCGAATGTCGCGAAACGCGAGCAAGTGGAGCGAATGGTCCGCGCCGCGGGAGAGTGGAAGGGAAGACTCGATGGGCTGGTCACTTCGGCGGGAGTCTACCGGGGGCCCTCGATCGAGGAGGTCACGGTCGAGGGGTGGGAAGAAGTGTTCGAAAAGAACCTCGGGGGAACGTTCTGGGCCGTGCGAGCCGCCGTGCCCTGGCTCCGCAAAGCCCCCGCTCCGGCAGTTGTGACAATCTCCTCCATCTTTGGCTCCCACCCGGGCATCGGCGGCGCCCCTTACCAGATGGCGAAGGCCGGGGTCGAACAGCTGACCCGTGCCTTAGCGCTCGAGCTCAGCCCCGAGATCCGGGTGAACTCGGTCGCTCCGGGCTTCGTCCGGACGGACATGAACCGGGGAGCCCACGAAGACCCTGAGTTCCACAGGGCGATCGCCCGCGCCACGCCGCTCGGCCGGTGGGGAGAGCCCGAGGACGTCGCGCCGGCCGTGCGTTACCTGTTGAGCCGGGAGTCCGACTGGGTCACGGGAGCGGTCCTGGGAATCGATGGAGGGATTGCTCTCCGATGAACGCTCGCGCGGCCGACGAGCAAAAGGTCGCTCTCGTAACGGGGGGCTCCCGAGGGATCGGTCGGGCGGTCGTCGTCCGCCTTGCCCGGGCCGGCTACGACGTCGCCTTCACGTTCCGTCAGGACGCGGAGTCGGCCCGCGCCACCGCGGCCGAGGTCACCGGTTCGGGACGGAGGGCGTTCTACCGTCCCGTGGACGCGTGCGATGAGAAGGAGGTCGCCGGGTTCGCCGCCGGCGCGCGCGAGGAGTTCGGGCGCTTGGACACGGTGGTCGCGAGCGCCGGCATCACCGGCGCTCTCGGCTGGGACGCGGTCTCCTCGGAGGAATGGCGGTCGGTCTTCGAGACGAATCTCGTCGGTCAGTACTGGGCCGTTCGGACCACCGCGTCCGACCTCAAGAAGACCCGGGGTTCGGTCGTGCTCGTCGCGTCGATCGGAGGGCTGACGGCCTATCCGGAGCAGGTCGCCTACGCCGCGGCCAAGGCGGGAACGATCTCGCTCGCGAGAAGCCTCGCGTTCGCGCTCGCTCCCGAGGTCCGGGTGAACGCGGTGGCCCCGGGTTGGGTCCGGACCGACATGACGGCCGGCCTCTACGACGAACCGCGGGCCCGCGCCGCCATCGTCCGGGGAATTCCGCGAGGTCGCTGGGGGGAACCCGACGACGTCGCCTCGGCGGTCGTGTTCCTCGCTTCCGACGGGGCGCGGTTCATCACCGGGGAGACCCTCGTCGTCGACGGGGGAAACGTCCTCTCCTGGCGGGCCGGACGGAGGCGCTAGGCCCTGCTAGGCGTAGTGGCTCAGGCTGGTTCGTTCCTTCTTGGCCGCTTCCCGCTGTTCGCCCCGCTCCTCGCGGCGGCGTTCCCGCTCGCACTCTTCCTCGGTGACCCAGCGGAACTCCAGGTCCTCCGGGTGGTCGTGCGCGATGAACGCCCCGGCCTCGAAGGCGCTCGAGAGGATCTCCTCGAAGTTG
>JASHTB010000116.1 GCA_030040775.1 Thermoplasmata archaeon
GTAGAGGGTGGTGCCGTGCTGGGCAGAGCGCTCGAAGCAGCAACCCGGCTCGGTCCTTGAGGCCGAGGCTCCACCGCCCCAGCCGTCGAGGGGACGGCCGAGCTCGCGAGTCCCACCGCGGCGTTCAGGTCGTCCTCGGTGATCCGCCCGGCGGGCCCCGTTCCCCTCACGGTCGAAAGGTCGATTCCCTTCTCCGCCGCCTTTCGACGCAAGTAAGGGGAAGCGACGACCCGGCCGCCCTTCGCCGCGACCGGTTGCGACGGCGCGGTCGAGGGGCCCGCGACCGACCGGGCCGGTGCTCCCGAGACGTGCGCGGGGGCCGGGGGGGCGGGAGCGAGGGAAGCCCTGGCGGAGCCGCCGGCCGTCTCCGCCGCCTCGATCGTGACAAGGAGCCCCCCGACCTTCACCTTCTCGCCGACCTGTGCGTGGATCCGCGCGACGCGGCCGGACTTGGGCGATGGGATCTCGACGTTCGCCTTGTCGGTGAGGACGCTGACGAGAGGCTCGTCCTCCCGGACGGTCTCGCCTTCCTTCACGAACCATTGGACGACCTCGCCCTCGGCGACCCCTTCGCCGATGTCCGGTAGTCGGAACTCGTACGCCATCGACCCTCCTAGGCCGCCCGCACCACCGCGCGGACCGCGTGGGCAATCCGCTCGGCGCCGGGCAGGTAGACCTGTTCGAGCGCATAGGGAAACGGCGTGTCGTAGCCCGTGACGCGGGCGATGGGGGCCCGCAGCGAGTAGAAGGCCTTCTCGGCCAGCACCGCCGCGAGCTCCGCGCCGAACCCGCACGTGCGAGCGGCTTCGTGGACGATCACGGCCCGTCCGGTCTTCTCGACCGATGCGACCACCGCCGCCTCGTCCAGCGGAACGAGCGTCCTCAGGTCGATGACCTCCGCCGAGATCCCCTCGTTCTCGAGCGTCTCGGCCGCCTCCACCGCGGGCGGGACCATCGCCCCGTAGGCGAACAGCGAGACGTCCGAGCCTTCTCGGACGAGCCGCGCCACCCCGAACGGAACCCGATGGTCCCCCTCTGGGACCTCTCCGGTGACCGAGCGGTAGATCCGCTTTGGCTCGAGGAATATCACCGGGTCTTCGTCGTGGACGGCCGTGAGGAGCAGTCCCTTCGCGTCCGCCGGGGTCGAGGGAATGGCTACCTTGAGTCCCGCGGTGTGGGCGAAGTAGGCCTCCGTGCTCTGCGAATGGTAAAGGCCGCCCTTGACCCCGCCCCCGTACGGGGCCCGCACCACCACGTGGCACGGGTACTGACCTCCCGAACGGTACCGGAACTTCGAGAGCTCGCTCACGATCTGGTCGAACGCCGGGTAGATGAAATCGAGGAACTGGATCTCGACGATCGGCTTGAGGCCGTAGAGCGCCATGCCGATCGCGGTGCCGACGATCCCCGTCTCCGAGAGCGGAGTGTCGATGACCCGCTCGGCCCCGAACTCCTTGAGGAGCCCTTCCGTGGCCCGGAAGACCCCGCCGTTGACCCCGATGTCCTCACCGAGGAGGAGGACGTCCGGGTCCTGGCGCATGGCCTCCGCGAGGCCCCGATTGACCGCTTGTACTAGGGTGATCTCGGTCACCGCCCACCTCCCGCCGCCGGATCGGAGTCGTAGGCCCTCCGTTCCTCCTCGAGCCGCGGCGTTCGCTCCGCAAAGACGTCGTCGAAGACGGTGCGGGGGTCGATCGGAGGGGCGCTCTCGGCCTCTTCCAGGGCGTGAGCGACCTGTTCTTTGGCAGACGCCCAGACCTTCTCGTCTAGGGCCTCATCGAGCTTTCCCGCCGCCGTGAGCTCGTTCTTCAAGCGGACCACCGGATCCTGTTGACGGGCCGCTTCGAGCTGGGCGTCCGTCCGGTACCTTCGGGGGTCGTCGGAGGTCGAGTGGGGTCCGAATCGGTAGACCTGCGCCTCGATGAGGGTCGGGCCTTCGCCCGAGGTTGCCCGGCGTCTCGCCTCCGTTACGGCGCCGTAGACGGCGTTCAGGTCGAAGCCGTCGACGACGACACCGGGAAAGCCGTAGGCTTCGGCCTTCTCCGCGAGCGTGGCGCTCCGGGTCTGGCGCTCCCGGGGCAGAGAGATCGCCCACTGGTTGTTCTGGCAGAAGAAGACCGTCGGCGTACGGAACACGCCGGCGAAATTGAGCCCGGCGTGGAAGTCGTTCGAGCTCGTCGCTCCGTCGCCGAAGAACGCGACGGTGACGATCGGATCCCGCCTCCGCTGGGCGGCCATCGCGGCCCCCACCGCCTGCGAGATCTGCGTGCCGATCGGACTCGACGCGACCACGAAGTTCTGGGCTCGGAAGCCGAAGTGGTTCGGCATCTGGCGGCCCTTGATCCGGTCCCGAGCGTTCCCGATGAGCTGGTCGAAGATCTCGGTGAGGGAGGCCCCGCGGACGAGCGCCACCGCCATTTCGCGGTACGCGGGGAAGACCCAGTCCTCCGGACGGAGCGCGAGCGCACAGCCGACCTGGGCCGCTTCCTGGCCCGAGAGCGGGGCGTAGAAACCGATGCGCCCCTGACGTTGTAGCGACAGGCAGCGCTCGTCGGTCACCCGGGCGAGGACCATCCAGCGGTACGCCTCCAACCGGCGCTCGTTCGAAGGGGGGGCCGGCGGCGCTGTCACCTCCGCCGCACCTCGGCGCACCGCGGTCGCCCGCGTCATCCGCTTGCGCGATTCGGGTTGCTCATATAAGGAGAGAGATGCGGCCGGCACCGGACCGCGTCGGCCGCGGCGAGGGCTGATCCTTCTCGCCGAGCGCCGGCGTTCTCCGCTCGGAAAGGTTTCGTATCGAGGGGTTCCCGGGGTCGCTCTCGCCGGGCTTACTTCCCGGCGGTGGCCGGAATAAGCATCTCGTCGACCGACTCGATGCGGTCCCCGAGCCGGACCACCCCCTCGCGAACGACCCGCGCGTACCATCCGCGCCGGCCGAGCATCGTGTTCAGGAACTCTGGACCGCGTTCCGCCCCGACGTACGGCAGCAAGTAGAGGTTGTCGCACGGTGTGCACGGTTTCGTCACTTCGAGCTCCGCCTCGCCCGCCCGAAACCGGCGTCCGGGAGCGAAAGCGTCGTACGGGACGCCTGAAGTACTGATGTTCTCGCCGAGATCGCCGGGGCTT
>JASHTB010000117.1 GCA_030040775.1 Thermoplasmata archaeon
TTCTATACGCTGGGCTGGATCCCGGACTATCCGGACCCGTCCAACAACATCGCGGCGATGGCGGCCTCGAACGCGACGTACACGTACGGCGACTCGCTGTACCAGACTTGGAACAGCGTGACCGCGGCGGACGTTTCGTACGGGGACTACTACACGAGCACCGGCACGGTGTGCAGCTCCGTGGGACCGGCCTACGACGAGCCGACTAACTACACCGCTCTTCTGGAATGGTCGAACTGGACCGGCGCCCTCTCGGCGTACCACGGTCAAGTCCCCGACGCGTGCCAGGGATGGGCGTATGACGCGTTCAACTACTGGTCGGCGGTGACGCTCCACGAGTCCGACATCACCACGCGCGTGTTCCAGTACAACCTGGAGTCGCGGATCATCAACGAACTTGCGCTATACCTCTATGTCGACCAGGCGAATCAGCCCTACGCGGTGTCCAAGTGGGTTAACCTGGACTCGATCAACTCGAACGTGATGGTCGGTGGCGGCGGCGACCAGTACTGGTTCGACATCACCTTCCTGCCGAAGTCGTATAGCGCCACGTTCACGGAGTCAGGGCTGGCGTCGGGCACCTCCTGGAGCGTTCTCTTCGCCGGGCAGCCGGTGACGTCGACGAGCTCGTCGATCACCGTGCCCGTCGTGGCGGGGACCTACAACTACACGGTCCTCCTGGCGTCGGGCTACAAGGTGACCAGCACGATCTCGAGCTTCATCACCGTATCGACGGCCTCGGTTACGACCTCTGTCAGCTTCACGGCGGTAAGCCCCGTCACGTTCCCCGTGAACATCCAGCAGTCGGGCCTGCTCCCGGGCACGCCCTACACGGTGGCGATCCAAGGCGCAGGAGGGGTCTACGTCACGTCGGACAGCCTCGTGATCGCGTTGCCGGGCGGCTCATACACCTACACCGCGAGCCTGCCCTCGGCGTACAAAGCCGTCAGCTCCCTCTCGGGTTCGTTCACTGTAGGCTCGTCTGCCACGATCTCGCTGGCCTATCAGGGAATCTCCTTCGTGACGGTCCCGGTAACGCTTACGCTGGGGTCGTCTTCGGCGGTGACCGCTGTTTGGACCGCCTACGCCTCGGGCTACTCTAGCGCCCTGTGGCCGGAGTCAACGGCCGGCGCCACGGTTACGGTGTGGGAAACCAACCACTCCCTGATGTCCTACGTGGGGACTACGGTGAACCAAGGGGTCGCCGGCCTGCTCTACCCGGCGGTGCAAGGGGCGCTCACCGTGTTGGGCAACGCGACCTCCGGACCGACGGTCTATGTCAATTTCTCGACCGCTGCCCTGACGGCAAGGGTGTCGTTCTCCTCGACGGGCCTTCCGGCCGGCACGACCTGGTACCTTTCGGTCAACGGGTACAACTCGACGATGAACTCGAGTGTTGTGTCGACGTTCACGATTGCCCAGGGCGTGTATACGTTCACGGCCTGGGCGCCCGGCTACGAGGTACAGAGCGGGGCGTTCACGGCCGGGGGCCTGCCGAACTTCCTTACGGTGTCGTTCGTGACGCCGCCGGTGGTGACGACGACGACGACGACGGTTAGCAGCCTCGCCTACGCCCTGATCGGCGTGCTGGCGGCGGTCGCGGTGATCTTCCTCGTGCTGGCGCTCGTCTTCGCCCGCCGCAGGAAGCCACCGACACCGACGTCGCCTCAGTCATGGGAACAGACCACGACCCCGCCCGGCGGGACCGAGGGCACCGGTGGGACGGGCGGAGGCTCGGGAGGAACCTGACCGTAGGTTGGGTCGCGGTCCGACCTTCGAACTAACCCCTTCGGCCCCCCTGCGGGACACTGCGGGGGGGTGATTCTGGTTTGTGTGGTCGCGGCTGTTCACCGAATGGAGTTCAGCCTCACCCTCCGAAAGACGAATCTCGGAGACAGAACGACCACTCCAAGTCCGGCCGATCCTTCGCGACCCCTCGAGCAGACTCGCCGGTGGGTAGGCCCTTCGAACCATCCGCCTCGGCGGTGGTCCGCCCTCCCCGTGCCTCACTCTCTTGGAGCTCCCTCGTAGCTCCCGGTTAAGGAGTGTCAACTCCCGGTCGAGGACGTTCCGAGGCGCGTTCCCGTCTCGCCCGGCCGGAGGTCTACCGGCCTGTGGCGATCACGGTCCCCGTAGCCGTCTGAGGAATCGGTATCGCTCGCTTCGCGATCTTCTTCTGACCCTGCTTGACCCATGCCGCGAGCGCGGGATGGTCCCGGAACCGGGCCTTCTCGACCAGCATCACGGCCGCGTGCGCCGCCTGGACCACCTTGTATTCCCCGTCCGCGAGCCGGGGGGCCCGGTTACCCGGCATATTCGGCGTCCCGCTGGCGGGCAAGGTCGGCCGAGCGCTCGCGGACCTCCTGGAGGCGGGCCTCCAACGCCGCGTTGTCCCCCGAGGTACCCGGGCTCCTTCGGAGGGCATGGACGAGCCTCCGTTCCTCTCGGCGCAACCGGTCGAGCTCGAGCGTCAGTTCCCAGGCCCCCTCTTCGCCGGGCCCCGAGGGTGAGGTCGAGGGGACCGAAGCTCCCCGACCGAACGCTCCCCGGAGCGCCGCCGTGACGAGGCCCGCCGCGGCGACGACGAAGAGGACCGCCTCGAGCAGCGGGTCGGACCAGTACGCCTGGAAACCTCCCGGGGCCAGGGAGAGCGAGAGATAGCCCACCAGGACCGTCAGGACGATGCTCAGGACGAAGGAGAGCGTTAGGGTCTCGACGAGGCGGCGAAGGGCTCCGGGGCGCTTGAGGCGCCACTCGGGGAAGACCGCGCGGGTGAGCGCATATCCGGGGACGAAAAAGACGAGCAGGAAGCCCGCCACGGCCTCCGGCCCGTTCGCGAGCGACAGGGTCTCGACCCCCGGTCCGGTCACTCCGCGGCGGGGGCCTCGGCGCCGAACTGCTTTTCTAACTGCCGCCTGAGGCGGCGGTTCGAAACGAGTCCGTGGGCGG
>JASHTB010000118.1 GCA_030040775.1 Thermoplasmata archaeon
CGGTCCCAGTCGACCATCGACCGACGAACGGCGGCCTCCTTTTCCCCTTTGGCCCCTCGGCCGGAAGCCCGAGGGGGGGCGCGGCCCGGCGAGCTCGGGAGGTTCCCTCGGCCTCCGCCTTTTAACTCTGGCCGGGTCACCGACGCCGATGCGCCTGACGTTCCTCGGAACGGCCGGCTCTTGGCCCACGAAGGAGCGTTCGGCGAGCGCCGTCGCGCTCGACCTCGAGCACGAATTGATCCTGCTCGACTGCGGGGAGGGGACGCAGCGGCAGTTCTTCCAGTCGAGCGCGTCGTTCATGCGCGTGCGCCGGGTGTTCTTGACCCATTTCCACGGCGACCACTTCCTCGGGCTCCCCGGGCTGATCCAGAGCATGTGTCTCAACCACCGGACGGAGCCGCTCGACGTCTACGGCCCGCCAGACGCCGAGGAGATGGTCGGCCGTGCGCTCCGGATGGGCTACTTCACGCTCCGGTTTCCGGTCGAGGTCCACTCGCTCTCCCCCGGCACGACGCTCGAACTCGACGGGTACTCGGTGCGGACGAGCCCCGCGGACCATCCAGTGCCCTCGCTCGCGTATCGCATCGAGGAGGGGCCGAAGCGCGGTCGCTTCGACGGAGCCCTCGCTCGCTCCCTCGGTATTCACGGCCGGGATTTCGCCCGGTTGGAGGCAGGGGATTCGGTCCGGGTCGAGGGCCGGGTCGTCCACCCCTCGGACGTGATGGGACCCCCCCGTCCCGGTCGGTCGGTCGTCTACTCCGGCGACACGGCCCCTTCGGAGGAGGTCCGCAAGCTCGCCCACAAGGCGACCGTCCTCATCCACGAATCGACGACCGCTCAGGACCTCGAGGTGGAGGCAAACGAATGGGGCCACTCCTCGGCGCGTCAAGCGGCAGACCTGGCGCGGTCCGCCGAGGTCTCGACCCTGTTCCTCACCCACTTCTCGGCCCGGTACAAGGAGCTCGAGCCCCTCGAGCAGGAGGCGCGAATCCTTTTCCCCGGCTCCCGAGCCGCACGGGATCTCCTCGACCACCTGATCCATCAGCCATGATCCGGGCCGACCTCGTCGTCACGAACCTCGCCGAGGCGGTGACGCTCGGGCCCGGTCCGATCCCGCGCGTTGGGTCAGCGATGAGCGAGGTGGACCGCATCCCGAACGCGGCCCTGGCCGTGGCGCAGGGCCGTTTCGCCTGGGTGGGTCGGGAGCGCGCGCTCGCCCGTCACGTGCGCCTGGCCGAAAGCGGCCGTTCCGTTGACGGACGGGAGGGCACGGCGGTCCCGGGGTTTGTGGACGCCCACACCCATGCTCTCTTCGCAGGCGACCGGGCGTTCGAGCTCCCGCTCAAGGCTTCCGGAGCCTCCTACCAAGAGATCGCCCGCCGCGGAGGAGGGATCTACGCCACGGTCCGAGCCACCCGCCGGGCGAGCGACGCGACGCTTGTCAACGAGACCGCGGCCCGTCTCTCCTCGATGGCCCGCTGGGGAACCGCCGGGGTCGAGGTGAAGTCCGGCTACGCCCTCAGTCATGCCGGAGAGTTGCGCCTCCTCCGGCTGATCCCCCGGCTCGCCCGCCGTACCGGTCTCACGCTCGTCCCAACCTACCTCGGAGCCCACGCGGTCGCGCCCGAGTACCGCGGTCGACCGGGCCTCTACGTGGACGAGATTGTCCGTCGGACCTTGCCGGCGGTCGCCCGCGAGCGACTCGCCCGATTCTGCGATGTCTTCTGTGAACCCGGGTTCTTCTCGGTCCGCCAGTCGGAGCGGATCCTCCGGGCTTCGCTGGCCCTCGGTCTCGGCGTCAAGGTCCACGCGGAGGAGTTCGTACTCTCGGGGGGAGCGCGACTCGCCGCCCGGCTCAGAGCGCGCTCCGCCGACCACCTGCTCGCGGCGACCAGGGACGACCGGGTCCGCCTTGCGGAGAGCGGCGTGACCGCGGTCCTCCTCCCGCTGACGGCGTTTTCCACGTCCCGGACTCGGAGAAGCCCCGGACGCGAGATGGTGGACGCGGGCGTGCCGGTCGCCCTCGGCACCGATTGCTCGCCCAACTCCTGGGTGGAAGCGATGCCGCTCGTCCTGGCGCACGCGGTCCATGGCGGAGGGCTCACTCCGGCCGAAGCGCTCACCGCGTCGACCGTCAACGCGGCGCACGCGTCAGGTCTCGCGGACGCCGGCCGGGTCGTTCCCGGCGCTCCCGCCGATTTCTCCGTCTTCGCGGTGCCTTCGGTGGACCATCTCGGGTACCGTTTCGACGCGACTCCGGCGCTCGTTTTCCGTCAGGGAAAATCGATTTCTCCGCCGTAACTCCGTCAGTACTTCTAAATAGGAGGGCCCTCTTCCCGCCGGCCGAGGTCGCCAACATGGCGGAGCGCGTAGGCAAGGAACAGATCAAGCGAGAGAAGGGATACCTGTACTATCTCGGGAAGGACGGGTACCTCTGGAAGACGCCGACGAAGCTGAACAAGTCCGGAAGGAAGGGCCGCGTCGGGACGGAGAAGATCTCCCGTCAGGACGGCTACATGTACTTCCTCGACAAGAAAGGCTTCGTCTCGCGCGCCCGGATGAAGAACGCCTGAACGGCCCCGGGAAGCCTTCAGGGGACCTCGTGGCGAGGTCCCCTCAACCCTGATTTCGTCGTCGAGCGCGCCTTCGGTTGCCTAAACCTCGAAGCGTTGGGCTCTCGGAGAGAGGACGATGGTCTGTCGATACGAGCCGGACGACCCGCGGAAGTGCGAACGGTGCGGGGCGTTCCTGTGGGTCGCCGAAGAAGGGCTGTTCTGTGGAGAGTGCGGGGTCGTGATGCCGTGCACGATGCAGTTGCGACCGTTTCCGCTCGGTCCTCTCGCTTCGACCGAGGGCCGTCGCTCGGCCTCTGGCCTAAATCCGTAGCTCCCATCGGGCGACGGCGGACCGCCGAGACGGTTCGCATGCGGGGGCGAGATCGTTCCCCGGTTTCACACGACGAAGAAGAGCGGATGGTCCACGCCGGATCGCGCGAGCGGTCGAATGCGCAACGATTCTTACGAAGGAACGGGTTGAGCGCTTCGACCGACGCGTCCCCGGACGAAACGAGGCGCCTTCGAACCAAGCAACCTTATAGCAGACCGGGTGTGGCGCCACGCGGAGGGTTTTCGAGGTGTCCCGGGCGACACCGTCCGCGCGTCCAACCCTGCCCGACCGGCGAGAAACAGCCTCTCCTCGAGAGCGTTTCGACCCCCGGCCGAAGGCGGGATAGCGGCGCGCGACGGTACGTACGATGGATAGCGAGACCTTCTCGGCCCTCCCGGAGTTGACCCGATGGCAGTAGCCAAAAAGCGCGCCGTGCCCGCCTCGGAGGAGCCGGCCTCCCGGCCGGCGAATCGGATCGGGCGCGAACCGATTCCCATCCCTCGTCTCGTCCCCCGCGGCAAGACCGCGTTCGACACGGCACAGTGGAGGAGCCACGACGCCGTGATCAAGAACGCCGAGGGCAAGGTGATCTTCGAACAGAAGGGGATCCACGCCCCGACGTCCTGGTCGGAAACGAGCGTCAACATCGCGGCGTCGAAGTACTTCCGCATCATCCAGGGACGGCGCGAGAGCTCGATCGACGGGATGATCCGCCGCGTCTGCCACTGGATCGCCCAGCGCGGGCTCGAGCTCGGCTACCTCGATACCGTGGACGAGTCCACCACGCTCGAGGAGAGCCTCTCCTACCTCATGGTCCAGCAGATGGCCGCGTTCAACAGCCCCGTCTGGTTCAACGTCGGGGTCCGCGACCCGCCGCAGTGCTCGGCCTGCTTCATCCAGTCGATCGCCGACGACATGGACTCGATCCTCTCCCTCGCGACCAGCGAGGGCCGGCTCTTCAAGGGCGGCAGCGGCACGGGGACGAACCTCTCGCCGCTCCGCGGAAGCCGCGAGAAGCTCGCCGGGGGAGGGATCGCCTCAGGACCGGTCTCGTTCATGCGGGCGTTCGACGCGCTCGCCGGCGTGATCAAGTCCGGGGGGACGACCCGCCGCGCCGCGAAGATGGTCATCCTCAACATGGACCACCCGGACATCGTCGACTTCATCGACTGCAAGGTCCGGGAGGAGGACAAGGCCCTCGCGCTCATCCGCGAAGGGTACTCGGCGAACTTCGACGGCACCGATCCCGATTCGGCGTACGCCTCGATCGCCTACCAGAACGCGAACCACTCGGTGCGGATCCCTGACGGGTTCATGGAGGCCGTCGTCCGGGACGGCGAGTGGAAAACGTACAACCGGACGGACCACGCGGTTGCCGGAACCTACCGGGCCCGGGAGCTGTGGCGGAAGCTCGCTTACGCGGCATGGCGGTGCGGTGACCCCGGCGTCCAGTTCGACGACATCACGAACGACTGGCACACCTGCCCGCACTCCGGCCGGATCAACGCCTCCAACCCGTGCAGCGAGTACCTGTTCCTGGACGACACGGCGTGCAACCTCGCGTCGATCAACCTCATGAAGTTCCTCGACTCGAAGGGCCTCTTCGACGTCGAGCTGTTCCGCCAGGCCGTCCGCACGATGATCCTCGCGATGGAGATCATCGTCGACGCCTCGAGCTACCCGAGTGCGTCGATCGCCCAGAACTCCCACGACTTCCGCCCGCTCGGTCTCGGCTACGCGAACTTGGGCGCCCTGCTGATGCACTACGGGCTCGCCTACGACTCCGACTCGGGTCGCACGCTCGCCTCCGCGGTGTCGGCGTTCCTTTCGGCGGAAGGCTACCACATGTCGAGCGAGATCGCCAAGCGGCTCGGCCCGTTCCCCGGGTTCGAGAAGAACCGGGCGCCGATGCTGCGCGTCATGGGAAAGCACGCGAGGGCGGCCGAACAGGTCCCGCTCTCGGACGCCCGTCTCACCCCCTTCGTGCAGGCGGCGATCGACCGCTGGCACGACACCGTGAAGGCCGGCGAGCTCTGGGGGTATCGCAACGCCCAGATCAGCGTGATCGCCCCGACCGGGACGATCGGTCTCCTCATGGGATGCGACACGCTCGGGCTCGAGCCGGAGCTCTCGCTCGTCAAGGTGAAGAACCTGGTCGGGGGCGGGGTGCTGCGCATGGTCAACCGCACGGTCGCGGACGGCCTGCACGCGCTCGGCTACTCCCCGGACGAGATCCGGGCGGTCACGGGCCACCTTGAGAAGACCGGCACGGTCGAGGGGGCTCCCGGGCTCGAGCCGGACGACCTCGCCGTCTTCGACTGCGCGCTCGCGCCGGCCGGCGGCTCGCGGACGATCGCGCCGATGGGCCACCTGAAGATGCTCGGGGCCGTGCAGCCGTTCCTCTCGGGCGGTGCTTCGAAGACGATCAACCTCCCGAACGAGGCGACGGTCGAGGACATCGAGAAGATCTACCTCGAGGCCTGGCGCCTCGGGATCAAGTCGGTCGCGCTCTACCGCGACGGCTGCAAGGCGTCCCAGCCGTTCGAGACGGGGCAGGGGAAGGCCGGGGCTCCCGTCGGACCGCGCGGACCGGCGCGGGAGCGCCTGCCGGACGAGCGGAAGGCGATCACGCACCACTTCTCGGTCGGCGGCCACGACGGCTACGTGACGGTCGGCCTCTACCCCGACGGCCGCCCCGGCGAGGTGTTCTTCCGGGTCACGAAGGAAGGCTCGACCGTGAACGGCCTCATGGACTCGCTCGGGATCTCGATGTCGATGGCGCTCCAGCACGGGGTGCCGCTCAAGGACCTCGTGCGAAAGCTCGCCCACCTCCGCTTCGAGCCCGCCGGCGTCACCAACAATCCGAAGATCCGCTTCGCGAAGTCGATCCCCGACTACGTCGCCCGGTGGCTCGCCCTCGAGTTCCTCACCGAAGAGGAGCGCCGTTCGATCGGCCTCGAAGGCCCGGCCGAGGGGAACGGGAACGGCCATGCCGCGGCCGCCCCCGCGAGCGCGAAGCCGACGGCGGTGGGCGCTCAGACCGTGAAGTTCGAGACGCGGCCGCTCGACGCGTTCGAGCCCGGAACGGCCGCCGGGGCGGTCAGCGAGGACGCTCCGTCCTGTGCGGTCTGTGGCGGCATCATGGTCCGCTCGGGCACGTGCTACGCGTGCACTGTCTGCGGGTCGACCAGCGGCTGTTCCTGAGAGCCCCGGCGGGCTTCTCCGCTCGCGGGCCCCGGAGCACAACCGACCCTCTGTTCTACCCCCCCAGCCGTCGACGTGAGGACCCGGTCTCCCGTAGCCGACGGACCTCCCCGGTCCGTCAGGGACCGGGAGCCGGGGACGGAGGGCGGCTACGGTTCCGAAGGCCCCGAGGGGGCGAGCGAGCTCCCGACCGACGGAGCCGGGGGAAGTGGCTCCACCGGGGCACCGAGCGGCGCTTCCTCGGCCCCGGCACGGGTTCCGTCGGCGAGAAACCGGTAGTTCCTCAGTCCGAGCGAGAGCACGAGGCCTAGGATCGAAAGGGCCGCCACGAGGCCGAAGACGAGCTCGAAGCCTGCGATCGTGTAGGCCGACACTGGGGACTGGTGACCGGGCGGGCCGACCAGGATCGTGCTCACGAAGCTCGCGGTCACGGTCGCCGCGATCACCGGCCCGACCGCGCTCCCGAGGTTGCGGAACGTCTGGTTCATCCCGGTCTGGATCCCGAGCTCCTTCGGGGAGACCGTGAGCACAATGATGTTCGACATCGCGATCAGCACCGCGACGTTGCCGACCAGGGCCGGGATGGCGAAGACGAGGAGCTCGTAGACGCTCGTGTTGAGGAAGGCGAGACCCAGCCCTCCGATCGCCATGACCACGAACCCGACGATCATCACGGGTTTCGGACCCCGCGTTCCGACCAGCCGACCCCACCGGGGCGCGAGGATGAGCATCGAGAGCGACGCCGGGACCGAGACGAGGCCCATCTGGAACTCGTTCAGGTTAAAGCCGGGGGCGAAGGGGTACTCGACCAGGATGACGAGGCCGATGAAGACGAGGAACATCCCGACCCCCACGATGACGCCGTTGACGTTCGAGATCCAGATGTTCCGCTGCTTGAGCGCCGCGAACGAGACGACCGGGTGGTCGGTCCGCGGCTCCCAGAGAAGGAAGAAGACCGTGCCGGCGAGCGCGAGGAGGAAGAACTCGGGGACCCCCCAGGCGATGCCGCCGAAGCGCACCGCCGAGAAGTTCGTCCAGCCCCAGTACGCTCCCTCGGTGAGCCCGAACATCACGGTCGCGAGCGCGAACCCGAGGCTCGTGATCCCGGGGTAGTCGATCGGGTTCGGCGTGAGGTGAGGGGACTCGCGGAGAAGGAAGTAGGCGAGGACTACGACCGTGACGGCGACGGGGATCACGGTGTGGTAGGTGAGCTGCCAGCCCCAGTTGTAGGCGATGTAACCTCCACCGACCAGGCCGAGCGACGCCCCCGCCGCGAACATCGCCGAGACGACCCCCTGCGCAGGGCCCACGCGTGCCGCCGGATACACCTCGGGGAGCATCGCGAAGGCGAGCGGGAACATCCCCATCCCGAGACCCTGGAACGCGCGCACGCCGATCAGCACGTAGATCTGGTTCGCCCGGTCCACCCCGAACGCGGCCCCGATGTTGGGGGAGAACCCTGCGAGGCTCACCGCGACCGCGTAGAGGCT
>JASHTB010000119.1 GCA_030040775.1 Thermoplasmata archaeon
GGCCGATGATCGGACTCCACATACGGCCCCTCCAGCCCCAGGCGCCGAAGACCCCTGCCGTGGGAGCGAGCTCGCGAAGCGAGACGTACTCGATCCGACGGACCTCATCGAGGCGCACTCGAACCCCGCCGAGGAACCGTCGCGCGTAAAGGAACGCGTCGTCGACCCGGTAGTGGGTCGAGAGGTATCGGCTGAGCGAGGCCGCGACGAAGAGGCCGATCACCCACGGTGCCCACCAGGCGATTCCCGAGCCCGGGCGGCCGAGGATGACCACGACCACGATCAGGATGAACCCGTAGATCCCGACGACCGCCCAGGAGATTCGCCCCCACGCGAAGTACCGGCCCTGGCGATCGAGCCGGGTACGCCCGCTCTCCGCCCTGGGCGCTGGACTCTCAGGCGGCGGCTTCGTAGTAGTACTCCCCTTTCGCCCGTTGCTCGCGGTCGAGTGCTGACCCCTCTCGGTTGATCCGCGGTCGGAGCGTCTCGGCATCCCGGCGGAACGTGATGTCGACGGTCTTCAGGAGACGGTTCATCCCCTCCCGCATCGCGAACGGCCCGTCCCCCCGGCCCCGCGAGCCGTCGGCTGTTTCGAACCGGAACACCATGAGCTCGTCGCACGCGAGGTCGAGGAAGTAGACGTCGTGGTCGACCACGAGGGCGGTCACCGCCTGGCGCTCGACCTGGCGGCGGATGAGGCGGGCCATCGCCATCCGCTCGTCGGCGTCCAGGTACGCCGAGGGCTCGTCCAAGAGGTAGAGCGTCGCCGGGCGGGCGAGCGCGAGCGCGACCGCGGCCCGCTGGAGCTCGCCTCCGGAGAGGTCGGGCAGGGCCACATCCAGGACCTCGTCGAGATGTAGCCCCGGGACGAGGTCCCGCTCGAACAGCTTCCCGTCGAACGTCGGGTCGGAGGCGAGCGCGGCCATCCGCTCCCGCAGGCTCGCCGACTGCGTGGCCTTGAGGTACTGCGGCTTGTAGCTCACCGTGACCCCGGGCGGTGGTGCCCCCGCGGACGGGGGTTCGACGCCCGCGAGCATGCGGACGAACGTCGTCTTCCCGGTCGCGTTCGGTCCGACGACCCCGACCGTCTCTCCCTTGGCGAGGGACCCGCCGCCGACCGTGAGGTGGAACTCGGGGAACTCCTTCTCAAGCGAGCCGAACTCGACCAGCACGTTCGCGCGGGCCGGGGGTTTCGGGGGATGCGCGACGAACCGGACGGGCTCGGTGCGGAACCGCACGTTCTCGTCCTTGAGATAGCCGGTGAGGTAGGTGTTGATCGCCGAGCGCATCGGGATCGGATGGCTGATGACCCCGAACGCCGCCTCGACCCCGTAGAGGAGGTGCGCCTGGTCGGCGAGGTAGTCGAGAAGCCCGAGGTCGTGTTCGACCACGACGACGCTCTTCGTCTCCCCGAGCCGGCGCAGCACGCGGGCGACGCGCAGCCGGTGTACGATATCGAGATAGCTGGACGGCTCGTCGATCAGGTAGAGGTCTGCGTCCGTTGCCAAGGTACGCGCGATCGCGGCGAGCTGGAGCTGGCCTCCCGCGAGCTCCCCCAGCGGACGGTCGGAGCTCCCCGAGAGACCGAGCGCATCGATCACCGGGTCCGCGTTGCCGCCGGACTCCTCGACGTAGGCGCGCACGGTCTTCGACTCCTCGGCGATCCGGTCGACGTACTGGGGCTTGAGGGCGCTCCTTAGCTCCCCCTTCGCGACGCGGTCGAAGTGGGCGCGCAACGCCGTTCCGCGGTAGTGTTCGAGGACCTTCTCCCAGGAACCCGGCTCCTCGTAATCCCCGAGGTTCGGCACCTCGGCGCCCGAGAGGAGGCGGAGCGCCGTCGATTTTCCGGTCCCGTTCGGGCCGAGGAGCCCCGTGATCCCCTCGGTCGGCGGCACGGGCAGACGGTAGAGCCGGAAGCCGTTGTACCCGTACCGGTGAACGATCTCGGACTCCTTCGCCTCGGGCGTATTGAGGATCTTGATCGCGTCGAACGGACACTTGTGGACGCAGATCCCGCATCCGATGCACAGGGTCTCCGAGATGATCGGCTTACCGGTCGGGCCCTCCACGATGCACTCCTGTCCCATCCGGACGGGAGGGCAGTACGCCTGGCACTCCCACTGGCATTCCTTCGGGTGGCAGCGGTCGGTGAGGAGGATCGCGATCCGCGCCATGTTCACGCCTCCCGGACGTCCTGAACGATCGCGCCGTCCCTCATCGTGAGATGGCGGGAAGCCCGGGCGGCGACCTCGGGGTTGTGCGTGACGAGGACGAGCGTCGCGTCCCGGTCGCGGCGGACCTTTACGAGAAGGTCGAGGATCGCCCGGGTGTTGCCGCTGTCAAGCTCACCGGTCGGCTCGTCGGCGAGGAGGACCCCCGGACGGTTCGCGAGCGCTCGCGCCACCGCGACCCTCTGCTCCTCTCCCCCCGAAAGCTGGTGGGGGAACGCGCGCTCTCGGCCGTCGAGCCCCACCTCGGCGAGCAGGCCCGAGGCCCGGCGCAGTCGCTCGGCCCGGGGCGTCCGGAGCGGACGCATCGGGAGCTCGACGTTCTCGAGAGCGGTCAAGGTGGGCAAAAGGTAGAACCGCTGAAAGATGAACCCGACTCCCGTGAGCCTCAGGTGAGAGCGCTCCCGGTCGGAGAGGGTTCCGACCGGTCGTCCGTCCCACTGCACGTCGCCCGACGTGGGCGAGTCGAGGAGCCCGAGCAGGTTGAGGAGGGTCGTTTTGCCACATCCGCTCGGGCCGGCCACCGAGACCGACTCGCCGGGCACGATCGTGAGGCTGACCTCTCTCAAGGCCCGGACCTCGTCCGCCGTGCCGACCCCATAGGTCCGGCTGACGCCGAGCATCTCGATCCTCGGCGGGCGGGTCGCGTCCATCACCGGAGCGCCTCCGTCACCGGAACGCGCAGCGCGGCGCGCACCGCCGCCGCGCCGGCGAGAGCAGAGAGAGCGACGACGCCGAGGGCGATCGCGGCGAGCGTCGTCGGGTCGAAGACCGCGAGCGACGCGGTCTCCTGGACGGTCGAGGTCGCCCAGCGGGCGAGCGACTCGACTACGACATAGCCTGCCAGGGTCCCCGCGAGCGCCCCAGCGGCCGCGATGGCGGCCCCCTCGCCGAGGATGCCGAAGGCGATCGAGCGACCGGGGAGCCCGAGGGCCCGCCGGATCGCGATCGAACGACGATCGGTCTCGACGCGGCGCAAGAGCACGAGGGCGAGAAAGATGAGCCCGACCGAGAGGCCCACCGAAGAGAGAGCGAGGTAGAACCCGGTGAGGACGCCGCTCGCGGCTTGAAGCTGCGCCGCTTCCTGCGTGAGCGACGAGACGCTGTAGAGCGGGACAAGCGCTTGGACCTCGTCCCGCACATGGGCGAGGGCCGTCGGGTTAACGGAGACCGAACCGGTGACCGCGACCTCGATCGTGTCCGCGGCGTCGAAGACGGAGGCGCTCGCCCGGGGCCCGTAGCCCGTCAGGACCTGAAGGTCGGAGAGCGGCAAGAGGACGGCGAACGCACCGGTCGGACCGAGGATCGACGGCGGGACGCCGAAGAGGCCCGTGACGTTGTACGCGACGCCGAGGCTCTTGTTGGTGCTCGGGGAGAGGACGATCGACTGCCCGACGTGGATGCCGTACCCACCCGCGAGCGGCGTGGAGACGAGCACGTCGTACGAGGCGGGGCCCGAGTAGCTTCCGTTCGCGTAGTGGACCGAGTCGGTCGGGTCTCCGAGGGGCAACGGCGACGGAAAGAGCGGGCTCTCGGTCGGACCAAGAGTCGGCGTGAACTCCTCCGGAATGACGCCTTCGGCCAGGACGGGCGTCATGGAGGCCGTGCTCGCGGTGGAGTTGTACGCATCGATCGCGACGCTCAGGATCGGACAGGCGACCGTCACGGAGCCGACCGACTCGATCTCGTGGGCGAGTGAGTGCGCGCCGCTGATCCCGTGCGAGCCCCCGGCGCTGACGACGATCTGGTAGCCCGCGTTTTCGAGGTTCGCGAGTTCGTGAGCCGAGACCCCGCCGCCGACGCTGATCAGCACGACCGGGAGGGCGACCGCCGCGGCGATCGCGGCGACGGCCAGGACCCACTGGAGTCGAAAGTGGCGAAGCCTACCGCCCCGGCCGAATCTCCTCATGGGGCCCGAAGCTCCTCGGCGATCGGAAGCAGCATCGCCCGGGCGGCCGGGGCGATGGATGCCAGAAGGCCGATCGCGACCACGATTCCGATTCCGGTCGCGATGACCGTAGGGTTGAACGAGACGAACGAGAACGAATGCGGGAGTCCGGAGACAAGGCGCAGGAGGAGGAGGTTGAGGCCGTACGCCCCCCCGTAGGCTATGGGCAGCCCGACGACGAGACCGAACAACCCGAGGAGGAGCCCCTCTTCCAGGACCATGAGTCCCACGGAGGCCCGGCGGTATCCCACGGCTCGGAGGAGCGCGAGCTCCCGGCTCCGGTCGTCGACCGACATCTGCAGGATCGTCGTCGTGAACAGCGCGGCGACGACAAGCCCGATGAGCCCGATCAGCTCGCCGAACGTCCGGTAGAGGTTCACGACGTGCTGGATCGCGCCGAGGATGTTCGAGAGCGTGAAGACCGAGAGCCCTGGGAACGCCGCCGCGATCCGGGCCTGGTCGGTCGCGGCCGTCGTCGGGTCGTTCAGGTGGATCAGAACGAGGCTCGCGTAATCGGTCGAAGGGGTCGCTCCCCCGACGATCGTCTGGAGCTCGGAGAGGTAGGTGAACGCGAGGAGGGCGGAGGGGAGCAGCCAGAACGGCCCCGAAATCGCGACGACCCGAAACACGGTCGCGTTCGCGAACCAGCCGGGGAGCGACGCTACGGTCGGCGGGAGCGATTCGTTCGCCCAGATCGTGCTTCCCACATGCACGTGGAGGACCGTGGCGAGCGCCTGGTCCAGCTGGATCTCGCCGGTCACCGGCCCGTCGTACGAGCCGTTCGCGTAGTGCGGGTCCCCGGGCGCGGTGAACCCGGTCCCGTTGTAGATGTCAGGCACCTGGATTCCGGCGGTGTCCGACGGGATCCATCCGACCGTGCCCGAGCTCGTCGGCGTCCATCCGCTCGGGACCGAGTCGTTCTCACTCGCGTCCCGGAGCGAGCTGTTGGCATAGAACAGCTCGCTCACCAGCCACGGGCTCGCCGTGACCACGTTCGGGTCGTCCTTCGGGATCTCCTGGGCGAGAAGGTGGGCCCCTGAAATCGGCGGAAACTCCTCGCTGGTGAGCTTCGTGTTCGCGCTCGCGGCCACGAGGTCGACTCCGCTCTCGGCTGCGAGCGTGGCCGCGCTTGCGGTAATCCCGCTCGATATCGCGAGGAGCATCACGACCAGGCCGACTGCGAGACCGATTCCGAGCGACGTGAGGACCGCCCGACCCGGTCGACGTTTGAGGGCGTCGAACGCGTACGGCATCGGGACTTCCAGGAGGCGACCTTACCGGTCCGAGGGCCGGCGCAGGTCCGCGAACGTGAGACGGTGCGAGGCTTCCGCGTTGAACTTGTGGATCGACTCCTCGCTCAAGGTGCTCGCTCGAACCCCGGTCCGGTCGGGGAGCTCGGGAAACCGACCCGGAAGGCTCGAGAGGAGGTCGCGGAGAACGTCCTCGACGAACTTCGGGTTGCGATGCGCCGCGAGGACGACCCGGCCCTCGTCCCCCCGCTTCAGGATGGCGAACGTCGGGCTAGACTGGGCGGACTCGATCGCGTCGATCATCTGGTCGACCTCGACCTCGGAGTCGGGATCCAGCTCGAAGATAAGGCGGGTACGATTCCTCTGGTTGTGGGAAATCATCGGAAGGTTACGAAACCCCGGGTCCGCGAGCTGCGGGAACTCCTCGGTGAGCTTCTCCCGGCACGTCTCCATCGCGCACGGGCACGCGGTCATGCCGACCGCCTCGGCGCCCACCGCTCGTTCCAGCGTGACCGAACCGTTCTCTCCCCGGGAGGCCCGGGCCTCGGCGAGCAGCGTGTAGTCCTCAAGGCTCCGCTTCTCCTCCGAGATCCCGCGTCGGAGGAAATACTCCGCGGAGGCCTCCACCGACGCATCGTTCGCGTAGGAGTGCCGCGCGAGCAGCTCCCGGGCGATCGTCGAGCACGCCGATTCGAGACTCTCGACCGGCCTTAGGACGGTAGCGTCGACGACCTCCGCGAGGATCTCGACGTTTCGCGAAAGGTCGGACCCTTTACGGCTCGACGGAAGGTCGACGGCGACGCGGAACGTGACCGAGAGATGGTGCTCCTGCCCCCCACGCTGAACGGTGAGAGGCTTACGAATCCCCGAGATCCCGACGGAGCGCAGCTTCAACCGACCCTGCGTCGGCGCCATCGCATGGACGTCCGCCATCGCTCAACGGACGAACGGTTCGCTTAAACAGTTCTCCCCCGGTATCCTCGGTGGCGAGGGGTTCCGCGCAGGCTTATAGCGGTCAGGCCGCTAGGTGGCCCAATGGTAGAGGAGGGTGCTTCGTCGGCCGCAGCGGCATCCGCGGGGAGAGACGCGGGTCCATACGCCGAGCGCGAGCGGCTCATCACGGAGAACCTCAAGCAGATCTACGACCCCGAGATCCCGATGAACATCGTCGACCTCGGCCTCATCTACGGATTCGAGTGGACAGGGGACGACGTCAAGCTCAAGATGACCTTGACCGCACCGGGCTGTCCGGTCGCCGGCATCCTGGCGGAAGAGGTCAAGATCGCGATCGAGAAAGTTCCCAACGTTCACTCGGCTACGGTCGAGATGACGTGGGACCCTCCGTGGAGTCCGGAGCGGATGAGCGATTTCGCGAAGCGCCAGTTCGGCTACGCCTAGACCGGCCTCAGGCGCGACGCGGCCGGTGCCCCTCGGGCCTAGCCCCGGGATTCTGCCGTGCCGGACCGGGGTTCCGGTCGGGCGTCAGCCTCGGAGCCGGAGGAGCACTCTCCTGTCCGAAGCGGGGTTCCAAAATCTAGATAGTTCTTGCGACGATCCGGTGCCTCGTGCTCGTGCGCGACCTCCGCTGGAGCGATTTCGACGAACTGCGGGAGGTCTACTATCGCCTCTACGACGAGCGGGAGCAGGGCGTCCCGATCGGCATCACACTGTTCCGGGAACGACCGTCCCTCCCCGACGAGGTCGACTGGTTCACCCGGACGTTCCAACGGGTCCTCTCGGGCGACGCGGTCATGTCCGTGGCCGAGGTTGACGGGCGCGCCGTGGGCAACTGCATGATTGACCGGGTCGGTGCGCTCGCGACCAGCGAACAAGGGCACATCGGAGTCCTGGGGGTCCTGGTGGACAAGCCGTACCGCGGTCAGGGCGTCGGGTCGGCTCTTCTGCGCCACGCACTCGACCGGGCCCGGGGGAAGTTCGAGGTCATCCGCCTCGCCGTCTTCTCGGTCAACGACCGGGCCGAGCGCCTGTACCGTCGTTTTGGCTTCGTGCGGTGCGGACACATCCCTCGGGCGATCCGCCGAGGGGGCCAGTACTTCGACGAAGAGGAGATGGTGCTCCTGCTTGACGGACCGGCCCCCGCCGACTGGAAGGTTTAAGACCGCTCCTTCCTCGCCGGGTCGCATGGCCGGCCCCCGCTCCTGGCGACGCGAGCTCGAGGTCGAACGGGAGATGAAGAACGGCTTCATGGCCCGGCATCCCGAGTCCCCGTTCGTCTCGGGTCGAGTGCCGTTCCACGACCTTCGCTACTTTCCGATCGACGTGCGCTACAAGGTCCGGGCGAAACTGAACCGCCGGCCGAGCCCGGAGGAAGCGTACCTACGCACCAACCGCGACAACCAGGCGGTCATGCGCTACTTGGGCGACCTCGAGTTCAAGCTCGGGGGGAAGGCCCTCCGCCTGCGCGTCTACCATGCCGGCGAAGGCGTCGGTACTTCGGTGTTCGTGCCGTTCCGCGATTCGACCAGCGGGGAGGAGAGCTACGGGCCGGGCCGGTATCTCACCCTCGAGCTGACCGAGTCGGACGAGTACGACCTCGATTTCAACCGGGCGTTCAATCCATACTGCGCCTACACGGACGACTACGAGTGCGGCTTTCCCCCGGCGGAGAACGACCTCCCGGTCCCGGTTCGGGCCGGGGAGAGAGTATGGGCCGCGGAACGGAATCCTCGAACCCCGTCCAGCCTGATGCTCTCCCGACGGGGTCGGCGACCGGCGGCGTCTCCTCCCCCGACGAAGGCCGGGCCTCGTTCGGGTGGGTCCCGCCCTCGACCTAGAAGTGGGGAGCGAGCGCCAAGACGCCGTTGACGACAAACTGAACCCCGACGGCGGCGAGGAGAAGGCCGAACACCCGGGCCATCGCCATCAGCCCGACTCTGCCAATCGCCCGCAGAATTCGTTGTGCGTATCGGAAAATGACGTACGTGGCGGCGACCGTGATTCCGATCGCGACGAACGTCGCGAGGATGAGGTAGGGGTCCGAGCCAGCGTTTCCCTCGTAGACCATCACGAGGGAGATTGCGCCCGGGCCCGCGAGGAGCGGGATCCCGAGCGGCATCACCGACAGCTCGTCCCGTCGCGCGATCGCCTCCTCGCGGTCCTGCGCCGAGAGCTTGACCCGAGCGACCTCGCCCTGCAGCATGTCGTACGCGACCATGAACAGGAGAATGCCCCCGGCGATCTCGAACGCGGCGAGCGTGAGACCGAAGGCGGCGAACAGGAAGCGGCCAAACAACGCGAATCCGACCAGGATCCCTCCGGCCACGAAGACCGCCCGCCGCAGCACGATATCTCGGTCCGCCTGACTGAAGCCCTCCGTGAGGGCGACGAAGAACGGTAGGGTCCCGAGCGGGTCGACGATCGCGAACATGCTCACGATCACCGCGGCGTAAAAGGCGATGTCCGACACCGACCCCTCTCGTTCGCCCGCCGGGGGAACGTCGGACCGTTAGAACGCTTTGGAGGGCGTGGGCACCACGAGGGGACTCCTCGCGGGCGCCGAGATAGCCCGTCGGGCGGGGATTTCTAGGAAGAAGAACCCTCGCCGTCGAGGCGGGCCCGAGCAACGTCCGGGGACGGTCGGCGGAGTCGTGACGGTCGCGCACCGGCGGGTTTGCGCGACCCACCGACCCTCGAAGGGACGACGCGGCCGGAATCCACCCCGCGCGCTCGCATCCGGAGGACCACCGGTTCGCGGTCCGGATTGGACAACAGGAGGGCGTAATCCCCGGGGGACTCGGGGTCGAAGTAGATCCGGGCCTTTCCTGCGAGCCGCACGCGCTGGACGAACGGACCGTGCTTGTGGCCGATGAGGAGGATGAACGAGCGGCCCGGCCTCGGATTGTTCAGCGAGACGTCGATCTCACAGGCCGGAAGCTCTAGGTGCATGTCCAGCCGAATGGTCGACCTCGGAGCGAGGACGAGGTACTTCGGAAGCTCTGGGAGAGCGAGCGCCACGCCGACCCGACCTCCTCACTCGTGAAATAGCTTCGGTACCGCCGGCACACCGCGGTCCGCGCTGTTAAATCGGAGGCGACGATGCCGCGAACGATGGCAGCGAAACGAACGGCCCAAGCCGTTTGGGAAGGAGACCTTCTTCGCGGAAAGGGGACGGTGAAGAGCACGAGCGGCGCCTTCGGGGCGCTCGGCGTGTCGTGGGGGGCGCGCACCGAGGCCTCGGGAGGGTTGACGAGCCCCGAGGAGCTTCTGGCGGCCGCGCACGCCTCGTGCTTCTCGATGGCGCTGTCGGCGGGGCTCGCCCGGATGCAAAAGCGCCCCGACAGGCTCGAGGTGACCGCGACCGCGACGTTCGACAAGGTCGGTGACGGATACAAGGTCACCGCGATGGATCTCGCGGTCGTCGGAAAGGTACCGGGGATCTCCGCGGCCGACTTCGAGGCCGCGGCCAAAGCTGCGAGCCAGGGTTGCCCGATCTCGGGTGCCCTCAAGGGGAACGTTCCGATCAACGTGCAGGCGAAGCTAGCCTAGGATCCCGAGCCTAACCCCCGGCTCGCCGGCTACCCCGCGAAGTCCGAAAGCTGGCGCTGACGCCGACCCGAAGGGCCCTCCTTCGGGCGGGGGCGTGACTCCTCCTCAGCGTCCGTCGGAGACTCCTGCTCCGGTCGGACGACCTCGCGAACCAAAGCCGCGTCCGGCTCCGTGCCGAGGAGATACGCTACCTCCTCGTCCGTCAGCTCCAGCTCCCGAGCGATCCGGCGGGCGAGCAGCCGGCGGTCGCCCGACGACCCACGTCCCTTCGCCGGCGTCAGCAGCAGGTCGAGGAACGGGAGGAGGCTCTCCCGGCATTTTTCACGGGATACGTGGAACCGCACCCCCATCTTTGTCACCAACCCGTCCCGGATTCCGCGCACCGCCCGAGATCGACCCATCTCTCCGAGGAACTGCGGGAAGGCGGCCTCGCTCGCGATGCGGACGGGCCGTTCGCGCACCGTGAGGGCGACGCCCCCGGTCATCAGTTCGGAGGCGTAACTCCAGAGGCTCCAGACGCGGGCGCGTCGGGCTCGCGCGAGAAACTGCTCGGCGACCGCGAGGACGTCGTAGGCCGAGGCTCGATGGGTCGCATCCGGCGCGAAGTGGGCCAGGTTCTCCTCCACCCACGGCAACAGGTCGTCCGGCGGAGCGTCAAGCCGATCCTGAACCTCCACGGAGCGGAAGAACCGCGGGGTCGAGAACACCTCCTCGGTCAGCTCGGCGAAATCGGCGGAGCGGTCCCTCTGGCCAAGGACGCTCGCCTGGAGGGGTCCGGGAGGGAGCGGGGCGATCGCCTCGAGGTCGTTCATCGCCGCCCTCAGGTCGCCCTGGGCGTGGTCGACGATGGCGGTCGCGGCTCCTTCGCCGAGCCTGATCCCCTCGTCGTGGGCCACTTGCTCGACCCGCGCTCGGACCTCGGCGTCGCGGATCGGGGAGAAGCGGACGCGCAGCACCGAGGTGCGGAACACCGGCGAGTACCGGATGAGGGGCCGCTCGTCGTTCACGGTGAGGACGAGGGGTTGCCGCGTCGACCGCACGAGGCGCGCGATCGCTCCGAGGCCTCCCCGGTCGGACAGGTCCGGCGTTCGTTGAAGTCCTCGCCACTCGTCGATATCCCTGCGCGCGGCCGGAAGGCGCGCCCAGCCGGCGTTTCCCGGAGACCTCGGAACGGAGTCCCAATCCTCGAACGCGCGGGATTTCCCCGATCCCCCGAGACCGTACGCTTCGTTCAGCGCCGCGACGGTACGATACCGGCCTCGAAGAAACTCCCGAAGGGAAGGCTGTTCGGCCTTCCCGGGGGCGGTCTCTGTCAGCCGCCCGGTGAGACAGTCCGCCTCATCGAGCAGGATCAGAGCGCGGCTGAGGCCGGTGCGACCGCCGTGCTCGCCGAGAGTGTGCGTGATCGACGCGCGGCCGGCGACCTGGTTGATCGCAGGCTCGTTCCGGGCGTCCGACGCGTTCATCTCCACCAAGCTCCAGCGATGCTCCCGGGCGAGGGCCGTCGCGGCGGTGGTCTTCCCCACGCCCGCCGGCCCGGACAGCACTGCCGCACGCCGGTCCGGCGGAGAGGGCGAGTCCCATTGGTCGGCCCATCGGCGCAGTTCCTCCTTGGCCCGCGGGTTCCCGACGAGGTCGTCCAATCGGACGGGACGGACCCGCTCCGCGAGCGGCAGACGGACCGTCACTCTTCCCGCCACGACGCCGTCACGGTCGAGCAGGCTTAAGGGAATCCTTCGTGAGGCGCTGCGGCCCCCCAAGTTTTCTTTTGCGCCCGCGTCTCGGTCGAACAAGGCGCGGGATGAACCCCGGTCGAATCTCGATCCGTAAGGCGATACCCGGTAGTCCGCAAACGACCTCGACCCTCGGTCTGACGGTCGACCCGTTGCCCTTCGCACCGGGTTCGGACGAGGGTCAGATCGCGTTGCTGCGGAGGGCGCGAGCCGAGGGGGTGACAGTCTTCGATGCCGCCGGCGGCCGCTCTCCGGCCCGGGCGGAGCAGCTGCTCGCGAGAGCGTTCCCTGAGCCTGACCCCGAGCTCGTCATCCTCATACGTCCCACGGTCGGGGGAGTTCCCCTGGAATCCCCCTGGCAGTCTCCGGGCCGAGCCCCTGAGCTTCGCGGTGACCGCTCGCTTCCGGTCGAGCGGCTCGGGATCGCCCTCGCCGAAAGCCGTCGCCGCCTGGCGCCGCAGGTTCCCGCCATCGTAGAACTCGGAACCGAACGCGACGCGGCCGATTCGGCGACGGAGGACCTCCTCGCTCCTTTCGACGCGCTTCGCTCGTCGGGGGAGATCATCGGCTACTGTTCCCGCCTGCCTCGCGACAGAGACACGGTCCGAGAGCTCTTCTCGCGGTCTCGGCCGCCGCTAGTCTCCGTCGAACTTTCGCTTCTCGACCGAGCGCTTACGGAGGCGCTCGACCGCGCGGCCCGCGCAAAGCCGCTCGGCGCGTTCGTCCGGGACCCCTTCGCGGGGGGCCTGCTGGACGGCTCGATGATCTCGAAGGGCGCCGTGGGGCGACCCCCGCGCTCCGGCCCGGTCGAACTCGAACGGCTTTCGGCGCAATTCGCCCCGGTCCTCCGCCTCGGCTTTCTGACCTCGACGGGGAAGCGCACCCTCCCCCAGGCGGCGCTTTCGTACCTGGCCCTGCATCCCTGGGTGGTCTCGGTCCTCATTCGTCCTCCGGCGCCCGAGAGCTGGGAGAACGTCTTCGGGTTCGAGCGCTCGGCCGCCCTTTCTCCGGACGAGCTCGCTCGCCTCGCCACTTTTTCTTCTGGCGGGCACCCGGGGGACATCCCCGGCCCCGCTGGGGAAAAATAGTGCCCCTGGCTGGGTCGGTCATGATCGAAGCGGGTCAGCCGGCTCCCGAGTTCACGGGGACCACCCAGGACGGGGCGCCGTTCGCCTTATCGTCGTTGAAGGGACGGCCGGTGGTGCTCTACTTCTATCCGAAGGCGAACTCGCTCGGATGCACCCTCGAGGCGCGCGGGTTCACGGAACATTACTCCGAATTCCGCTCCTCGGGCGTCGAGGTCGTCGGGGTGAGCGTGGATACGGTCGACGCGCAGAAGAGGTTCCAGGAGAAGTGCGGGATCCCCTATCCGCTCATCGCCGACCGCGACCGTTCGATCGCGCAAAAGTTCGGCGTGTTGGGACTCCTCGGGGTCGCTAAGCGCGTCACGTTCCTCATCGACCCGAACGGTACCGTCTCCGAGGTCGTGGAAGGGATCGGCCCGGGACCGCACGTCCGTCGGGCCGTCGAGCGGCTCGCTCGCACGCCAGCGGTCGTCACCGACCGTCCCCCGGACCGAACAGTATAATTCGCTCTCCGTCTGCCGCGCGACGGGTCGGCCATGAAGATCCAGTCGGTAGAACCGATCGAGGTGGCCGCGCCCGCCGACGAGCTCTCGTCCCCGTGGAGCTCGACGGTCATCCTGGTTCGGGTCACGACCTCCGACGGGGCCGTCGGCTGGGGGGAGGCTCCTACGACGCTCATGACCCACCCGGTACGGGAGAGCGTCCGGGAGGTCGCCCGGTTCTACGAGGGGCGCGAGCTCGAGGAACACGCAGGCAGTCTCAGAGAGTTCGAGCGCTACTCGTTTTACCGTTCCCGCTCGATGGAGGCGACCAGCGCGCTCTCGGCGGTCGACATCGCCTGCCACGACCTGGTCGGCCGGTCCCTCGGCGCCCCGATCTCGACCTTGCTCGGCGGCGCGGTCCGTCGGTCGGTGCGTGCGTACTCGAACGGTTGGTACTCGGACGCAATCGAGCCCGGCGAGTTCGCGGAGAAAGCGCGTTCGATGGTGCGCGAAGGGTTCCGGGCGCTCAAGTTCGACCCGTTCGCAGACCAATACCGGACCCTCTCCGCGGAGGGCCTCGACCGAGCGGTGGCCCGGGTCGCCGCCGTCCGAGAAGCGGTGGGGGAAACGGTCGACCTTCTGATCGAGTACCACGGCCGCTTCCTCCCCGAGGCGGCCATGCGGGCCGGTCGTGCGCTGGACGAATTCCATCCGCGGTTCATGGAGGAACCGGTGCTCCCCGAGCTCTCGGACGCCCTCGCGGAGTTCCGACGGAACGTGAAAACCCCGGTCGCGCTCGGTGAGCGGCTCCTCACCGCCGCCGATTTCGAGAGCTTCCTCAACCGGGGCCTCGTCGACATCCTCCAGCCGGACATCACGAACTCTGGCGGGTTCACCTACGGCCGGGAGATCGCCGGGGTCGCCGCGGCACACGGAGCCCCGGTCGCCTACCACAACGCGTTCGGCCCGGTCCAGACGGCGGCTACCCTCCAGATCGATGCAATCCTCCCGACGTTCTTCCTTCAGGAGAGCTTCGAGGCGAGCTGGCCGGTCTGGAAGCGATCGCTCGTACGGGGCTACTCGATCGCCTCCGGCGAGTTCCCCATTCCCACAAGACCGGGCCTCGGGATCGAGGTCGACGAGCGGGCCGTCGACCGGTACCGTTCAGAAATCGTTGACCCGATCGGGCCCGAGCCTCCCTGGGTCATCGGAGGAACCTGGGTACGACGCGGCGCCGGGGAAGGACGGCGCACGGCCCGGCGGCCGGCTCGATAGATCCCCTTCGGCCATGCGAGCCCGGGCCCGACTGCCGCAGAAGCGCGCAGGCTAGCCGTTGCACGACGCCAGGGCGCAGACGATCAGCGTGAGCGAGAGGGTCGCTCCCGATCGGTTGGACGGAGCCGTTTCGTAGATCTCCATATACCCGTGGTCGGTGCTCGCGATAAAGGCGGGGAGCGCGGGCACTGTGCTCGGCGCCGTGAAGGTCGAGTCGTCCGGGTTGACCGTCGAGTTGGCCGGGCCGACCGAATAGATCTCTCTCGTTCCGTTGTAGAAAGTGATGAACGTCCAGGGGACCTCCCAGGTCGCACCCGGCGCTACCTGCTTTGGATACCCGTCCGCGGTCGTGTAGTTGATGTAACTCGGGCCGAACCAGGGCTCCGAACTCGACGCGTTCTCCCCCTGGATAATGTGCAGTTCCACCGAGGAGATCGTCACCGGCGCGGGGCTGGGCGACTTCAGAACGAGGACCCCCGCCGCAATCAGAACCGTCAGCACCACCACCACGACGGCGGCCGCCGCGACCGCGATGGTGATCGCCTGTCGACGGGCCAGTCGACGGTTTCGAACCATCAGCTACCTGCCGTCCGGCGAGCGACCGGCGTCATTGGACCGACCCTGAGTCTCAGGCCCCGGTGGGAGGAGCGAGCGCGTACACCGGTATCGTGGCGAGCACGGTCGAGGGGGTCCCGATGTAGGAGAGCACGATCGTGCAGGCCCCCAGGCTCTGGAAGCACCAGGGAGGGGCGCCGTGGTAGTCGTCATAGTCGACCTGGGGGAGCGCATTGGACGCCGAATAACTCGATTGGTGGCAGTCTGAGCCGAACCCCTCACCCGCCGCCTCAAGGATGCACGCGAAGTCGATCGGCCAGCCTCCGTTGTGGACGTAGAGGACGAAGGTGTCGCCGACCGCGAGGCCCGTCTCCCCCTCGTTGAGGGGAATGAAGAGACCGAGCCGGTTGTAGTACGTGCTGTACGCACCGCCTCCGTAGCCGCCGGCGTCGAAGCTGCCGCAGTAGCCGAGCGTCGGCGCGCCCGAGGACGGCTCCGACGTGTACTTGGGGAACCAGCTCATCGAGCCGAGGGTCCCCTGGACGAGGATGGTGGTGCCGCCGGCGTTACTCGCGTTGTTACAGATGAAGGTGAACTCGATGTCAGAGAGAGAAATATACCCGGGGCTGAACGCCGAGATGATGATCTGGCTAGAGTTCAGGGTCGAGAAGTTCCCGGTCAGAGGGCTGGTCGGGGTGGGAGTTCCGTCGCACTGGGTGTCCCACTTGCTGTCCCAGGTGCCGAGAGCGGAGGTACTCAGAGGGTAGCCCGAGAGACTGTAACCCGAGGGCTGGCAGTCGGTCGGGTCGCCCCACACCGGATTGCTCCCCCCGGAACGGATGATGAAGCTCACCGAGGGGTACGCCGCCGGGGTGGTGATATGGAACTCCCAGAGGATGACGCCGGCGACCAGGGTCAGCGCTACGAGCATCACCGCGCCGATGATCTCGGCGATTCCCCGCCGGGAAGCTCGCCGCCAGCGGCGTGGAGTTCTCATCCGCGTATTCATGCGCATAGCGGATTATCAAGCTATCCGTCGGTTTCCGAACTTTCTTCCGATGAATCGCCGCACCGGGACCGTCTTCTAGAGCCGCCGGAGAGGGTTGAACTCCCGACCTGCTGATTACAAATCAGCCGCTCTACCAGCTGAGCTACGGCGGCACCGAACGCTGATTCTTCCGCGGGGTCTTAAGAGCCCTGCTTCAATGTCCGGTCCGGCAGGTCGGGTTCATGGAGTCTGTGGTCGTGAGCCGCCCTCGGGAGCCCACCGGGCACACGGTCGAATCCGACCGCGTCGTTCGCGCGCCGCGGGGCCCCGAGAGGTCGTGTCGGAACTGGGGGGCCGAGGCCGCCCTCCGGCTCCTCATGAACAATCTCGACCCCGAGGTAGCACGTGACCCGCGCCACCTCATCGTCTACGGGGGCCGAGGAAAGGCGGCCCGAGACTGGGAGTCGTTCGACCGGATCGTGAGCGCGTTGCGCACGCTGAGCGATGAGGAGACCCTACTAGTCCAATCCGGTAAGCCCGTCGGCGTCTTCCCCACCCACCCGGACGCTCCGCGCGTGCTGATCGCGAACGCGCTGATCGTCCCTCGCTGGGCGACGGACGAGATCTTCTGGGACCTAGAGAGCCGCGGGCTCACGATGTACGGCCAGATGACGGCGGGCAGCTGGATCTTCATCGGTACGCAGGGGATTCTCCAGGGCACCTACGAGACCCTCGCCTCGCTCGCCCGGATCGAGTTTGCGAGCCGCGACCTCACCGGCCGCTGGATGCTCACATCGGGCCTGGGCGAGATGGGCGGAGCGCAGCCGCTCGCCGTGACGATTCTCGGCGGGAGCGCCCTCGTCGTGGACGTCGATCCCGAGGCGCTGCACCGGCGCAAGGAGCACCGATTTCTCGACGTCGAAGCGAGCTCGCTCGGAGAGGCCCTCGCCCTCGTGCGTGAGGCGGTGGCGAGCCGTCGGCCCCTTTCGGTCGGACTCTGTGCGAACGCCGCCGACGTCTATCCCGAGGTCGTCCGACGCGGTCTCACTCCCGACATAGTGAGCGACCAGACCGCCGCGCACGACCTCGTGGTCGGCTACATCCCGCAGGGAATGACCGTAGAGGAAGCCGCCGAGGCTCGCCGGAGGGACCTCCCCTCGTACCTCGTGCGGGTGAAGGCGTCGCTCGCGGTCGAGGCCCGGGCGATCCTGGAGATGATCCGCCACGGGACCAAGGCGTTCGACTACGGGAACAATTTCCGCACCCAGGCGCGCGACGCCGGCGTCGCGAACGCCTTCGAGATCCCCGGCTACGTTCCGAAGTACATCCGCCCGTTGTTCGCGGTTGGGAGCGGACCGTTCCGATGGCTCGCGCTCAGCGGAGAGGCGGAGGACATCCGACGGATCGACCGAATGATCCTTCGGGAGTTCGCGACGAACGAGCCTCTCTGCCGATGGATCCGGCTCGCGGGGGAGAGGGTGAAGTTCCAGGGCCTGCCCGCTCGTATCTGCTACATGGGCTACGGGGAGCGCGAGGCGTTCGGCCATAGCGTGAACCGGATGGTGCACGACGGCGAGCTCGTCGCCCCGATCGCGATCGGACGCGACCACCACGATACGGGAAGCGTCGCGAGCCCGTTCCGGGAAACCGAGGCGATGCGGGACGGGTCGGACGCCATCGCCGACTGGCCGATCCTCAACGCGATGCTCAATGTCGCGAGCGGGGCGACGTGGGTTTCGGTGCACCACGGCGGCGGGGTGGGGATCGGGAACTCGATCCATGCGGGTCTTGTGGTGGTCGCCGACGGCACGGACGACGCGGACCGGCGGATCGCTCGTGCGCTCCACAACGACCCCGGCCTCGGGGTCGCCCGTCACGCGGACGCGGGATATCCGGAGTCGCAGGCGCTCGCCGCGACCGCGCGCTTCCGAATTCCATGACCTATTCCCCCGCGAAGTTGTCCGTCCGGACGTTTCGGGCGGTCCTCCGGACGCACCTGAGCGGCGATTTCGCTGAGACCGACGCCCTGGAGGCCGAGGGTGGAATCAAGGGCTGCGTCACCTCGGACGCACGTCGATGATACCGGCGAATACCGTGTTACAGTGTCGCCCGGCGTCCAACAAGTGAGCGTCCGCGCAAGCCTTTCCTATATCACCGCCTTCCGGCTCGACGGCGCGACGGCAGGACCGTCGGAGGTTCTGGAATGGCAAAGTTCGGCAGAAAGTCGGTTTGGATTGTAGCCGGAGTCAGTCTCCTCGTGGCGCTCGCCATGGTGCCCGCGCTCTCAGGGACGTCCGGCCTGGCAAAGGCTTCGAGTGCGGCGACCGACCCGTCGACGCCACCGTGTGTCGCGCCCCCTCCTCCCCCTCCTCCCCCGCCCCCCGGGTCATCGGACGTGCAGTATTCGTACGGCGGGCAGAGCTACCTGAACTACTCTTTCTCGTATGACGGGTTCGAGGTCACTTACAACAGTTCCTTCGGCTGGACCGTGACGATCACGGTCACCCAGACCTCGTATGGGAACTGGACGGTCGAGGAGCAGCGAACGGTGGGCATCACGATCCTGAAGAACGTGACGACCCCGAAGAAGTCGTTCCTCTACTGCTTCCACGCTCAGGAGAGCGACGTAGCGTTCGCGAACATCACGAACTACTCGACCGTCTACGTCAACGACCAGCCGGTGCGGGCTCTCGGTATCGTGAACGCCTCCGACTCGGTCAACGGGTTGGTCCGCCAGACGCTCAGCCTGACCAACTCGACGGGCACCTACCACGCGTCGCTCAACGCGACCTCGGTCGTCAACGCTACCGTCTCGTTCAGCCCCTCTCTCGGGCTGATCCCGCTGAACCTTACGGGGATCTGTGAGTGGAACTCTACCGCGACAGCGACCTACGGGGCGGGCTGGAACTTCTCGGTCGTCTACACCGAGCTCAACGGCACGAGCGGCTCGTTCTCCAAGAAGGGGTCGCTCGGCGGAACCGCGACGGTGGAACTGTTCGGCCACCAGTTCGCTCCGCGGCACCCGTTCTCGGACCACAAAGCGCGCCTCGGGGTGGTTCTGTTCGTCCAGGGCCCGTTCAACGGCTACGACGGCTTCATCCTGGTCCCGAGGAGTTTCGACCTGTTCGGAGCGGCGAGCCATCCGTACGACCCGTATGCCTTCGGGTCGGCCGGAATCTCGTCCGAGCAGCTCTATGTGAGCGCGGGACCGGGCGGCTTCGCGGTCACGGCCGCCGATGAGACGTTCGCCTCGGCGGACAGCGTGGGCGTTGCTCCGGTCGTCGGCGGCGACGCAGGGTTCTCCACCCCCGGCACCACCGTGTATGGGCAACCGATGAGCGTGGCGCAAGCGCAGTCGGTCAACCACGACCTCACCTCGGGCGCCGGTCTCTCGGGAGGCTCGGCTTCGGGCGGTGGCTCTGGCCACGGTTCCAGCGTGTCGCTCGGGTCGATGATCAGCCGAAGCTCGCTGGACCTAGCGCTCGTGTTTGCCGCGGTCGCAGCCGTGGGAGGCACGGCAGCCGTACTCGCCTGGCGTGACTACGCGCGGCGACCGTAGCGTCGACGAAGCCGTTTCGGAGACAAACCCCTTCCACGAGCCCAACCCCTTCCTCCTTCTTCTTCGATACTCGGGTTCTTCGCTCGCCTTCCATCGCATGGACCTCGATCTCCATCCCCCATGCTAGTTGCTCGCATGGGGTCTAACGAAAAGCGCGATTACCGGGCCCTTCCCTTATCTCGGCCGGGTCGGCTCGTTTCGCCTGACGGAGCGAGCTCCGTCGCAAGGAACCATGGAGAAGCTAGGCGGAACGAAAAGCTGGGTCGCGGCGGCCGGCGTCGCGCTCTTGATGGCGTTCGTAGTGGTTCCGGCGCTTTCAGGCGCCGCCAGCGCTGCGACGCCCCCGAGCGGGGTCCCGGCCGCCACGGACACCCAGTGGGCATACGGCGGCGAGGGATGGTCCAACGGGACCTTGACGCTCGGCAATTCGACGGTCACGTGGGACGCGATGTTCGGCTGGACCGTGGTGTTCACGGCGACCCCGTCGGGCGCTCCCCACGTCACGACGCTCGAGGAACAGCGATCGGTCGGGGTCACGATCGGCGCGAGCCTGACCAACCCCGTCCGCACGGTAGACTACCACTACCACGCTCAGGAGGTCGACACGGCGTTCGCGAACCTCACGAACGCCTCCGTCGTCTACGTCAACGGGATGGCCGTCCCCGCGCTCGGGATCCTGAACGCTTCGGCATCCGTCCAGGGGCTGATCGACCAGTCGGTCAGCGAGACGGTCCACGCCGCTGTCTCGGACCCCTCGCGCAGTGCGAGCCTCTCGGTGACGGCGTCGGCCGACTCGTCGGTTTCGTTCACGCCGTCGCTCGGGCTGGTCCCGCTCAATCTCACGGGAGTGAGCGAGTGGAACTCCAGCGCGGCCGCGAACCCCGCGGCGAGCTGGCAGATCGCTTGGACCTGGAACGACCAGGCGTTCAACGGCACGACCGCCTCCGGCTCGGGCTCCTCCTCGGGCGGCCTCAGCGCTTCGGGACAGGTCAATCTGACCGGTCAGAAGGTGCCCGTAGACCACCCGTTCTCGGACCACCAGGCCCGGGTCGGCGTGGTGCTCGTCCTCCAGGGACCGTTCGACGCGTACGACGGGTTCATCCTGATCCCGCACGCGTTCGACCTGTTCGGCGGGGCCGCGCACGGCTACGATGCTGTCAGCCTCGGGTCCGCGGCGATCAGCGCCGAGACGCTGTACTTGAGCTCGGGACCCCGCGGCCTGGAGCTGACGGCGGCGGACCAGACGTTCGGCTCGGACGACGCGAGCGTCAACGCGTTCGCCTCGACCTACTCCGGACCCGCGGCAGGCGCCTCCTCCCCGGGGGCGACCGTCGAGGGACAGCCGATGTCCGTCTCGCAGGCCCAAGCCGAGGCCTACGGCCTCACGCACCCTGAGAGCTCGGACTCCTCGGCCGGGAGCGGAGCGCTCCTCGCAGCGCTTCTTATCGGGGCGATCGCGGTCGTTCTCGGCACGGTCGGCGTGATCGAATGGCGCTCATACGCACGGCGGAAGTCGCAGAAGCAGCTGGTCGGCGGGTACGGTGAGGGTTGGACGAACGGCGTTCCCCCCGCCCACGCGCTCCCACCCTCGGTGACCGGCCCGACCGGTCCGAATCAGGGACCGGCCCCGGCCGACGACCCGAACCGGCGACTGTAGAGGCGACCGTCCGCCCTCGGTGGGCCCCGCGTGGGGCCCACCGAACCTCTTCCCCTTCTCTTTTCTTTTCGACCCCGAGGAGCTAGGGCACGCCTCGTGAGACGAGGCGACGGCCGGCCGCGTCGATCATGTGACGGTCGGTCTCGAACGGAACCCGCGCCCTCGCCGCGGGAAGGCGGGCCCACTCGTACCGGTCGAACGTCTTCTCGGGATGGGCCGCCCGCTCCTTCGTGAACGCGAGGTAGTAGACCACCAACTTGTAGACGTTCGTTCCGTCCCTCGGCCGGTAGAAGCGATACGCGACCTCCCCGAGCTCCTCTCCGAGCACGACCGCATCGATGCCCGTCTCCTCCCGGGTCTCCCGGAGCGCGGTCGCGGCCAGCGATTCGCCGGGGTCGACGTGACCCTTCGGTAGACACCAGCGGTCCTCGTCCCGCTGGTGGAGGAGCAGAAGGTCTCTCACCTCTTCGTGCACGAGCACGACCCCGGCCGCCAGCTCGGGCACAACCGGCTCGTCCGGTCGGAAAGGCTCCCCTCGGGGGGGCATCCCGGGTCCGAGCCCGACCGCTCCTATGAAGGCTTGGAGGTACCGGGGCGGCTCGGGCGGACCGCGGACAGATGCCCGCGCGACTTTTATGAAAGGGAGCTCCTCGGCGCCGAGGATGCTCGAGCCCCGGGAGGAGTATCACGACCTCGCGACGCTCCTTCGGCGCAAGGCCGAGAAGAACGGGGAGGAACCGGCCCTCCGCTTCGAAAAGAGGTCGCTGAGCTACCGAGATTTAGACGAAACGACCGAGCGGGTTGCCGGAGGTCTCGCCCGAGAAGGGGTCAAATCCGGAGACCACGTAGCGACCCTCCTGTTCAACACGCCGGAGTTCCCTCTCGTCTGGTTCGGAGTGGCGAAGCTCGGAGCGGTTCTGGTTCCGCTCAATACAGGGCTCAAAGGCGAGCTCCTGCGCTACGAGCTCGCGGACAGCGCTCCCGCCGCCATCGTGGTCGACCAGCGGCTCTGGTCGGCGTACGAGCCGTGGCGCGCCTCCCTGGGGATCCCACGAGAATGGTTCGCCGACCCTTCCCGCTCGGGCGAACCGGCCCCCGCCGGCGCCCGGCCGTTCTCCGAGCTTCCGGCCGATGAACCGCTCGCCCATCCCCCGACGCTGCGGCCGAGCGATCCGGTCTCCATCATGTACACGAGCGGCACGACCGGACCGCCCAAGGGAGCGATCATCCCCCACGAGAAGCAGATCATCACCCCCCTCGAGATCGGCCGGAGGAGCCGCCTCGCGCCCGGCTCGGTGCTGTTCACCGCGCTCCCCCTCTTCCACTGCAACGCCCAGGAGATGACGATGCTCACGGCGTTGCTGAACGACCTCACGGCCGCCTTCGACGAGCGGTTCCACGCGACGACCTTCTGGGAGACCGCGGCGTCGTTCGAGGCGACCCACATCTCGCTCCTGGTCTCGATGGTGAACGTCCTCTACAAGCAGCCGGAGCGACCGACCGACCGGGCCCATCGGGTCCGTACGGCGCTCACCGCGGGCACGACGCGCGCGGTCTGGCCCGAGTTCGAGCGGCGCTTCGGTCTGACGATCGTCGAGCTCTACGGCATGACCGAGTGCGGCTGCACGACCCTGATGAACCCACCCGATCGGATCCGGGTCGGCTCGGTCGGGACGCCGCTCGGCTTCGTCGAGGCCGACGTCGTGGACGACGACGACCAACCGGTGCCCGCGGGCACGCGCGGCGAGCTCATCGTCCGTCCTCGTAGCCCGTTCTCCATGTTCCTCGGCTACCTCAACAAGCCGGAGAAGACGGTGGAGGCCTGGCGGAACCTGTGGTTCCACACCGGCGACTTCGTGACGCGGGACGCCGACGGGTACTACTACTTCGTCGACCGCAAGAAGGACGTCATCCGGCGTCGGGGGGAGAACCTCGCTCCCTACGACGTCGAGACCGTCCTGAACCGGCATCCGGCGGTCTTCGAATCCGCTGTGATCGGAGTGCCTTCCCCCCTCGGCGAAGAGGACGTGAAGGCGTTCGTTCAACTGAGGGAAGGCGCTCGCGTGGAGCCGAAGGAACTCTTCGAGTTCTGCACCGAGAACCTGCCGTTCTTCATGGTCCCGAAGTTCCTCGAGTTCATCGAAGAGATCCCCAAGACGGCGAACCAGAAGGCCCAGCGGTTCGTGTTGCGCGAGCGCAAGGGAGGTACCGAGTACGACCGGGACCAGCTCGGCGTCGCCGTCCGCAAGCCCTAGGCCCGGTCGCCCGAGCGACCGGCCGCTCGTCCTCCTGGACGCGAACTCGCTCTATCTACCGGTCCGCGTCGGCTTCCCGCTCGACACGGAGGTCGAGCGACTCTGCCCCGGGGCGGTATTGTCCGTGCCTTCCTCGGTCCTGGGCGAACTCGACCGGCTCATCGAGCGAAGGACCCCGAACGCCCGGGCGGCCCGGGCCTTAGCGGCGCGCTACCCCGCCGTCCCGGTCTCGGGCCGAGGCGACGCGGCGATCCTCCGGGCGGCACTCGCGGCTCGGGCTTGGGTCGTCACGGCTGACCGACTCCTGCGGGCCCGTCTGACCGAGCGGGGTATCACCGTTCTAGCGCCCCGGGACCGCCACCGGCTCGAGCGGTTTTCGGGCTCTCCGGCCACCGGACGAACCTCGAGACCCCGCCGGGCCGGCAACGGTTATCAATCGACCCGGGCCTGATTGGGCAACTGCGGAGAGAACGGATGCGGGACGACGATCGCCTGCTCGACCTTCCGGTGGCGGAGTTCGGCTCGGGGGTGATCGGCGTCTGTGACGTCTGCGGTACCCGTCAGGCGGTCATCGTCCTCTCGAAAGAGCGGTTCAAGCTCTGCGTCATCGATTTTCTCAACAAAACGTGGGTCAAGACCGACAAGAAGCCAGGCGTGCCCGCGCCGCTCTACCGGAGCGAACGGGTCTGGTTCCCGACCGACACGAACCGAGAGGGAACGGCCCAGGGAGTGGTCCTGAGCCCGACCAAGGTCGTGAAGCACCCGGTCGTCCTCGTGACGCCGGACGTCTTCGGCCTCACGACGACCGTCCTCGACGCCGCGATCCGGTTCGCCCGGGAGGGTTTCGAGGTCTTCCTCCCGGATGTCTTGAAAAGCGGAGCCGCGAGTTCGGGCCAGCACCTCTCCATGAGGACGGGAGCGCAGTTCCGCGGAGGAGTGCCGGTCACTTCGAGGGCGGTCGGAGAGTTCGTCCGCTTCTACTCGGACGCCCTCGACTACCTGCGGGGCCGGGAGATGGTCGACCCCGCGAAGTCGGCGGTGTTCGGCACCTCCTACGGGGCGAGCCTCGCGCTCGCGCTCGCCGCCCAGCAAACGAAGCTCGGAGCGGTCGCGCTCGCCTATCCGATGCCGGTCCGCCCGGCCGACGTCGGAAAGCTCGTCACGGCCCCGCTCTTCTTCATCGCCGGTTCCGAGGACCGGGCCGCGGCCAGGGCCCGAGCCCAGCTCGAGAAGGTCCGGGCCGACTCCGCTCTGCCGTTCGAGTTCGTGAACGTCCCGGGGGCTCGACACCATTTCCTTTCGAGGGACCTCGGGGCGTACGACCTCTCGAGGGCCGAGGAGGCGTGGAGCCGGATCGTCGCGTTCCTCAAGGGGCGACTGATGCCGCCTCCCCCGCGACCGATGCCGCCACCGCTCGCGAAGCCGCTCTCGTCGGTTTCGGCCGCGCCGGCTCCGGCGCCGACGGTCGGGTCCGGACCCGCTCCCTCTGCGACTCCTATCCCGTCGACCTCGACGGGGTAGCGGCCGAACGGGCCTACGGTCCGGCCGGCACCCGAGCCGCCGTTTCCACCAGTTCCTTCGCGGCTCGCGTGAACCGCATCGCCTTCGCGAGGTTTCCCTTGATGCGGAAAGTTCCGTCGAGGATCGCCTTCACCGGGTCGATCTCGCCTCTGAGCAAACGCTGCCAGTTCTCGCGAGTGCCCTCGTAGACGAACTCGCTCGCGACCGCCCGAGCGTCCGCGTGGTAGACCGCGGCCGAACACTCCCCGTGAGCGAGGGTCAGGTGGACTCCCGGTGCCGGAACGTTCGGGTCGGTCGGCTGGACCCGGAGCAGGATGTCGCCGACCCACGCCTGGGCCGCCTCCTTGTACGCCGGGTTCTCGTTCAACGCTTTCTGGTACGCAGCGGCCCACTCCGCGGACGGGAACTCCATCGCTCGCGCGACCGAAGGGCTACTCAAGAGGGTTGTGGGTTCCTTCTAAGAATACTCGTAGAACCCCTGCCCCGTCTTCCGGCCGAGGTGGCCGGAATCGACCAGTCGCCGCAGGAGGTACGACGGCCGGTACTTCGGGTCGCCGTACTCGCGATAGAGCGTCTCGGCGACCTCGAGGGAGACGTCGAGCCCGATCATGTCCGCGAGCTCGAACGGGCCCATCGGCATGCCCGCTCCGGCCTTCATCGCCGCGTCGATGTCCCGCGAAGTGGCGAGGTTCTCGTCGAGGGCGAAGCACGCTTCGTTCAGCACCGGGATGAGAAGGCGGTTCACGACGAACGCAGGCGACTCCTTCACGCGGATCGGCACCAACGGGTACCGGTGGTTGCGCAACCCCTGGAGGAAGTCGATCGTTTCGGTCACGACATCTTCCCGCGTGTCGACGCCGCCCGCCACTTCGACAAGCGGCAGCGTGTAGGGCGGGTTGAAGAAGTGGGTCACGAGCGACTGCCGGGCGTGCGTGAGCCCCCGGGCGAGCCGGGTGATCGAAAGGGAGGAGGTGTTCGAGGCGAGGACGGCGTGATCCGGGAGCGTGCGGTCGAGGGCCTCCAGAACCGGGCGCTTCACCTCCATCCGTTCGAAAACCGCCTCGACGACAAAGTCGACGTCCGAGAACGACGCGTAGTCGGTGGTTCCGTGGACGCGGGCGACGATCTCCGCTCCCCGCGCGGCCGTGACCTTCGGGCTGAGCCTCTCTCGCACGCGGGCGGCCTGGGCTTCCGTGAGGGGCCCAGCGACCTCCGAGATCCTCGCAATCTCCTTGTCGGCTCGCTCGGTGTGGAAGCGGACGAGCTCGTCGACGTACCCCCGGACCCGAGCGAGCCCTTTCTCGACCAAGGGACCGTCGATGTCCTTCAACACGACCTCGATCCCGTTGAACGCCAGCACCTCCGCGATCGCGGCCCCCATCGTCCCGGCGCCCACGACCCCGGCCTTCGCGACCCGCATCGTCCCGCCTCGGGGCGCGGCAGCGCAAGGACGCTACATAACCCAGCCGCCGACTCGCCCGATTCGAGAATCCGCCGAGAGCCCCGGCGTCGCCGGAAGGCGCCGGACCGAGAAGAAAGGGGACGGTTTGGGGTGGGCGGGAAAAACCCCCGACGCGGGAAAAGGTCGCTCGCTCGATTCCCTAGGGCAACCAGGAGGAAGGGGCAGGTCGCGCCAGCATGCGCCGTGGCAAGCCCTATGTGGCGAGCGCGAGGGCCGACCCGAACCACACACCCTGGGGTTCCTCAGCCCACAACTGCGGAGGATTCTCTGTAGGTAGGAAGCAAAGGGTAAGCGTGCCGGACCGCTGATGTGCACGGCCCGACCCCGAGAAAATGAAAGCCGTCCGGAGGATGGTGTTTGTCTCTATCTTGGCATGCATAGCTGTTGGTCTTGCCGTAGCGGTACCAGCGTTCTATCTTCCGGGCCAGCAATCGCAATCCAACGGCGGGATCAGTTCCTCGCTAGTATTCACGAATGAGCGATCCATCGGGCTGGTCAATGTATCCGGAGACGTCCACGTCAACGTCACCGGCTCATGGGGGGCGTCCAGTCCGACCTGGCAAACGTGGGGGTACAACCCTCCGTTTCCGGTCGGAGTATTTGCCTGCTATCCCTACTGTGGCAACTCGTCTATTGGTGGGGCAATCAATTATTCGTCAGACTTCTGCACAAGCTGGCTGGGTGGTGGAACCAGCTACGCAAACGGACGGAATGTGACCCTATTGATCGTTTTCGCGACGGGGCCGATTGTTCCCGACTTTGTTTCGTTTCACGTCGAGTCGGACATAACCCCCTCCGATGCCTGTGATCTCCCAGTTAACAGCCCATGAGTGCGGATGGCGCCATCTGCGTACGGTCGGCCCGTAGCCCTGCAAAGAGCCCAGGACGACAAAGCTGAGAGAGCTGCCACCTCCCGGGTTGGAAGCCCATGGCTTTCGGGTGACCAAAACGGGACGATTGCTCGCTCTCTACCGACCACCCTCGGTCGAGAAAACTCTTATTGCGAGGGCAAGGTTCGGAGGGGTCGCGCGGGGATAGCCCAGCCCGGTAAGGCGCTGGATTGCTAATCCAGTGGTGGTTTCACCTCGGGGGTTCAAAGGAGGCGTCGGGCCGACCGACCCTCGGAGACTCCCCCTCCCCGCGCTCGGAACGCTTCGGACTGACCGGCTCCGGCCGCGCCCGATAGAGTTCTCCGTCCCGCGAGACCGCGACGAGCGATCCCGCGCTCGGAAGGCTGCCGTCCACCACGGCCAGCAGCCGGACCGACTGGGGGAGCTCCACCAGCGCGAGCCGGTGGGGACTTTCCCAGCCCGCCGCGGGATGAACGAGCTCCGTGGAGCTGAGGACCGTGCCGAGTCCTGGGTCGTGGTACGGGGAGAACTGGTCGGAGCCGCAACGAGGGCACGGTCCGTCCGTCGGAAGGTAGCGAGTCTGGCACGAGGAGCAGACCGAGAGCTCGACCCCGTTCGGCTCCGGGGTCATGAGGCCACCCTCCCGAGGATAGTCACGAAGTTGTGGGTTCCTATCCCGCTCATCGCATGCGCGAGCCCGACCTTCGGGCGCCGCGCGACCGCGTGCGCGCCGGCTTCTCCTCGTAGCTGCAGGGCGACCTCCGCGACCTCGGCGAGGCCGGACGCGGCGACCGGGTGGCCCCGCCCGATCACCCCGCCGCTCGGGTTCACGGGGACCCGGCCGTCGAGGTCGGCCCACCCCTTCTCGAACCACCCGGGGGCTTCGCCGGGTCCACAAATCCCGAGGTCCTCGATGTGGATCATCCCGAACGGCGAGAACGCGTCGTGGACCTCCACGAACTCGACCTCCTTGCGCGTCAGGCGCGCCGACTCGTACGCTCGCTTCGCGGCGAGTCGGGTCGCAACGAACGTCGTGAGGTCGTCTCGGTCGACCAGGCGCAGCGCGTCCAGGCCCTGCCCCAGGCCGAGGACCGTCGCCGGCCCCTCTCCTCGCTCCAGGACGAGCGCGGTCGCGCCGTCGGAGATCGCCGAGCAGTGAAGGAGCCGTAACGGAAGCGCGACCGGGCGGCTCGAGGCAACCTCCTCCGCGGTCACCGGCTTCTGGAACTGGGCACAGGGGTTCCGCGCGGCCATCGCTCGGGCGTGCACGGAAGCGAGGTCGAGGATCGCGGTCGTCCTCCCGTAGCGCTGGAGGTATCGCTGCGCGACCAGGGCCGCGAGGGCGGGCATGGTCGCCCCGGCGGCGACCTCGCTCACGTGGAGCGAGGCGGCGAGCTCCTTGGTGATCACCGCGGTCGTGCGGTCGGTCATCTTCTCCGCCGCGACGACGAGCGCGCGGTCGAACCGGCCGGATTCGAGCGCGAGGGCGGCCGCGTGGAACGCCATGCCCCCCGTGCCGCTCGCGGAGTCGATGCGCAAGCCTCCGGCCGACTCGAGGCTGAGTCGGCCTGCCAGGCGTGGCAGGAACGCCTCTGACCCGTGCGGGCCGTGAGCGAGCATCGTGCCTCCGACCAGGAGGTCGACCGGCTTACGACCGATTCCCTCGAGGGCGAGGCGGGAAGCTTCGGCGGCGAGGTCGATCAGTCCTTCCGGCCGCTTTCCGTACCGGCCGAGGCCGACGCTGGCGACGTGGATCGTCACGCGCCCACCTCCTGGGACGGCTCCATCAACTGGTGGGTCCGATCGAGGAATCGGCTGAGCCGCTGCCCATCCTCCCAGCGGAGAATGCCGTTTCCTTCCCGCGTTTCGCCGACCGGGGGGAGCGCCCGGCAGAGTACCCGAAGGACGCCGAATTTCGGAGGCTCGCTTCCGAGGAAGAGCCGCCAGCTCTCCTCCGAACGAAGGCCTAGGCGTCGGTAGGCGTACAGCACGGCGAGGCCGGCCCGGCCGATCGCCTCGCGATGGGCGCGCAGTTGGGTGTTCGCGCGGCCGCTCGCGGCAGTGAACCGGATCACGGGTTCGGACGACGCCTTCACCTCGATCGGGAAGGAGAGCCCCCAGCGCATGGCCACCAAGTCGAGACCGTGCGAGCCCGCGCCGCGGATAACGAGGAACGGAGAGTCGATGAGCCGCAGGAACCCGGCCCGCTCGGCCCGCGAGAGACTTCGGGCGTAGGCGCGTACGCTCTCCGGGTCTCCCTCGAGCAGACTGCGAAGCTCCCGTTCGTATCCGGAAAAGCTGCGGCCGCCCACGGTCAGTTCTCTCGCATGAGGTAGTGATATAAGTCGGTCGGCCGACTCGCCGAGCGGATGGCCGCATCGGCGTCTGTCGATATCGGTGCGGGGGAAGTACCGCTCGCTCGGGTCCTCGCCGCGCTCATCGCCGACTCCGACCGACGACGCTCCGTGCGGGGCGTTGCGACCCAGGCCGCTCGGTTTCGGCTCTCCGAACTGAGGGGCCGCCTCCTGAGGGAGCGGGTCTTCGAGGACCCGGCAAGGCTTCTTACACGATTGAAGCGACGGGGGCTTCTTCTGGAGATTCCGGGCGGAGGGGGGGAGCGAACCTACCAGGTCCCGTACCCCGACGAGCTCCGGCAACTCCTCTTGGATGAGGCGGAGC
>JASHTB010000011.1 GCA_030040775.1 Thermoplasmata archaeon
GGAGCCGGCGCCTGGGAGACGGTGACGAGAACGACGTCGCCGAAGAGCTGGGCCCGCGCGAAGCTTCCGGGGTACGGAGAGACGAGGGGGCTAGCGCGATCCGTCCGGGACTCGGCGAGGGACGAAAACAGCTCCCGGCTCACCGCGCTGACCCGTTCCACCTCCGCTTCGGACGGTAGGTCGAGGTCGTGGTCGGACGGTGTGTGCGGCACCAGGACGACCCCCGCGGAGGGACCGAGCGCCTCTTCCATCTTGCGCGGAAGGTCGCTCGAGCCGAGGGCCGCGAACGGCCCGGGGTGGACGGTCGGCAGGGCGAGTGTGGCCCGCGTCCGGCCGTTGCCGACGAACGTGAGCAGCCTCACCTCGAGGTCCGCCGGGATCGCCGACTTCAGAAAGAACGCCTCGAGCGCTCGCGTCGCCGCGGGGTCGCGCGAGCCGACGTGGTCGAGGAGCGGCCGGATGAGCGAGACGCCCGAGGTCTGGAACTCGCGTCTGAGTGGCCGGTCGGCCGCCCGAAGCAGCGCGAGAGCGCAGACGAACGCGAGGGCCAAAAACGCGAGAGACGCCGCGACCAGCGCCAGAGAGGGGGGAACGAGCAGGTAGAGGGCGACGAGGTAGAGCGCCGGGGGGAGAAGCGAGTTCGGGAGCATGCGGACGTGGCTCGGTCGCGAGACTCCGTAGAGGCTCAGGTGCCGGAACCAGAAGGCAGGACCGGCGAGGAATGCCGCGAGGAAGGCGAGGCTCGGCACCGTCCCCGGCCACAGCTGCCAGGCTCCTCGCCAGAGGGCAGCGATCGGCAACTGAAGAAGGAGGGTCGTCAATCCCAGGAACACTGACCGGTGGAACTCGAACCGGCCGCCGAGCGCCGACGCGAGAGGACCGGTGAGGACGATGCCGACGACGGCAGGAACCAGGACGACCAAGAGGAATCCCTCGACGAACCGACTCGTGTTCGGCAGCCAGAGAAGCGCCGCGAGGGCCGCGCTCACGAGGACGACCAGCGCGAGCGACACCGCGGGCCGGGGGGCTCGGAACAAGAAGTTCCCCCGCCGGACCGCTCGCCGGCTTTCGTCCGCGGCCGCCATCCTACGACCCGCCCCGGGCGCGTCGAACTTCCTCGAGGATCCCCCGGAAACCCTCGCCTAGCCCTTCCTCCTCCGCGATCGTCCCGGTGACGAGTACGTTCGCACCGGCGTCCAGAAGGGCCCTCGCATCTCGACCCGAACGGATCCCGCCGCCGACGATGAGTGGAATATCGAGCGAAGAGCGAACCCCTCGCACCATGGCAGGCGGAACGGGTTCGGGGGCTCCCGAACCGGCCTCGAGATAGACGAAGCGCATCCCGAGGAGTTGGGCGGCGAGAGCATAGCCGGTCGCCCCGGCGACATCGTCCCGCTCGACCGGGTCGACCTGACCGACCTCGCCGACGCGCATCCCGGGCGCGATCACGAGGTACCCCATGGGGATCGGCTCGAGGTGCATTGCCCGCACCGCGGGGGCCGCGCGGGCATGCGTGCGGATGACGAGGTCGAGGTTCCGGGAGTTGAGGAGGCTCATGAAGAGCACCGCGTCCGCGTCGGCGGTGAGCGAGCCGGGTCCTTCCGGAAAGATCACGACGGGAACCGAGACCGCAGCCTTCACCGCCCGCGCCGCGGCCCCCATCACGTCGCGCGAGATACCCGTCGAGCCCCCTAGGAGGATGACGTGACTCCCGAGGTCGACCGCACCCCGTGCGGTCCTTGCGGCCCTCTCTCCCGGGGACTTGTCGGGGTCGATGAGGGTGAAGTGGACCGGACCCTTCGCGAGCCTCGCCGCGAGATACCGCTCCACTCTCCCGATCCGCGGAGGGTCGCTCAACGGAACGCCACCGCCAGGAACGCGAACAGCGCAACGCTCATCGCCACCTTGCTCACCGTCTGCTCGAAGTGGAGCCGTTCGGGCAGGAACCGGACCGAGACGACGAAGAGCGCGTCCGCGGCGCCGACCAGAACGACGTAGATGATCCCGACCGCCGAGGTCACCGAAACGAACCAGGCGAGCGGGACGAGGCTCAGACCGATCGCGACCACGACCGCTATCCGCGCGACCCGGCCCGAGAACGGGAGGCCGTAGGTCATGGGCAGGGTCGTCCGCCCGACGTCGCCGCGAATGTCCTCCATGTCCTTGATGACCTCCCGGCTCAACGTCGCGAGGAACGCCATCCCTGCGAACGGGAGGAGAACCGCTGCGTTCCCCGCCGCGGCGCCTCCGTAGAGGAAGACAAGGGCGGTCAGGAGAGCCACCACGAGGTTACCGACAAACCCCCTCGCCTTGAGCAGGGTCTCGTAACCGAGAAGGCAAAGAACCGCGGTCGCGAAGAGGAACGCGACAAGCGGTTCCGCCGCCATCACGGGAAGCGCGACGAACAGCCCGGCTACGAACAGGCCGAAGACGAGTCCGCGGGCCGTCTCCACGCTGACCTCGCCCCGCACGAGCGGTCGGTCAGGGTGGTTGGTCCGGTCGACCTCTAGGTCGAGCACGTCGTTGAGCACGTTCCCGGCGGCGGTCACGCAGGCAGTGGACAGTCCCGCGAGCACCGCGAACGCCCAGATCTCGGCCGGGACGCTCACCCCATTCGCCCGGGCGACGAGCGCGCCGACGACCGCCCCGACGAAGGAGACGACCAGGTTAGTCGGTCGGAGCAATCGGAGTGCGGGATGCACGGCGACCGGTGGCCAGAGCATTCGCTTAACGGTTGTGTCGGAGGGAAGGGACGGACGAAGAGGCCCTCTGGCGCGGGGGTGGGCGTGTACCTCCCCGCTGAGCCGGATGCTGGCAACTATCGACGAACGGCCAAGGACCCGTCGTTCGCCGCCGTCCGCGGCCGGTTCCGTGCGGCGTCCCCTCGCGCGCCATCCGATAACCGGCCGGCCAGCCGCGCGTTATAAGCCGCTCTGGCTCCGCTGGACGATGACCGGCCCGCGAGTTCCCCGCCCACGCCTACGGTCGTTCACCCTCGAGAACGGCCTCCGCGTGGTACTCGCCCCGGCCGACATGAGTCCGACCTCGAGCGTGTGGGTCTGGTACCGGGTCGGCTCGAAGAACGAATGGCCAGGGATCACGGGCGCATCCCACTGGGTCGAGCACATGCTGTTTGAAGGCTCGCCCCGGTATCGGAAGGGAGAGATCGACCGCGCGGTCGTGGGCGTCGGCGGGCAGCTCAACGCCTTCACCGACGTCGATTTTACCGCCTACTTCTCCACCGTCCCGCGCGACCATCTCTCGGTGCCGCTCGACATCGAATCGGACCGGATGACCCGGGCGCTCATCACGGACGAAGAGGTCTCGCGCGAGCGCACGGTCATCCACTCCGAGCGAGAAGGGAGCGAGAACTGGCCGGAGTTCCGTGTCGAGGAAGAGCTCTACCAGCTCGCCTTCCGCATGCACCCTTATCGTTGGGATCCCCTCGGGAGCCGGGTCGACATCGAGAGACTCACGGCCGAGGAGCTGCGCGGGTACTACGCTCGCTTCTACGGTCCCCGGAACGCGATCCTGGTCGTCTCGGGAGGGTTCGACGCAGCCCCGGTGGAACGGGAGGTCCGCCGAAGATTCTCCAGGCTCCCGTCCACGGGTGACGACGTCTCGGTGCGTGAGGTGGAGCCGGAACCCCGCGGGGAGCGCCGATCGGAGCTCTCGGGACCGGGCACGACGCCGTACCTTCAGATCGGCTGGCGCTCCCCGGCCCTCTCCGACCCGGAGACCCCGGCGACCATGCTGCTCGATACGGTTCTCGGGGGAGAGACCCGCATCTTCGCCGCCGGCGCGGGATGGGGTCGGGCGCCCGAACACCCGAGTTCGAGGCTCTACCGCGCCCTGGTCGACACCGGTCTTGCGGTCCGCGCGACCAGCGAGTGGCGACCCCGATACTACCCGGGGTTGTTCACCATCCAGGCGCAGGCGGCGCCGGGCGTCTCTTTGGACCGGCTGGAACGGGCGATCGAGGCCGTGGTGGAGCGCCTCGCACGCTCCGGGCCGACCCCCCGGGAGTTGGACGATACCCGGGCGAAGGTCCGACAAAGTGTCGCGCTGGCCTACGAGGGCGCGTCGCGCACCGCCTTCCGCCTGGGCTACTTCTCGGTCCTTCGCTCCCCCGAGTACGAAGACGAGCTGTTCCGAGCGGTCCTCACGACCTCGGCGAACGAAGTTCGCGACCGCGCCCGCGGACTGTTCCGACCCGAGACTCGGGTCGTCGTCCGCTACACGCCGGACGGAGGAGCGGGCGATGACTGAGCCGACGGACCCGCTTCGGGTCGAGTACCTCTCGCCCGTCGAGGGGCTAGAGGTCGTCCGGCAGTCGCCGCCCCCCGGCGCGGCGAGCTTTTCGGCGACGTACGTGGGACCGGCCGGCTGGGGATTCGACCCGGACGGGCGGGAAGGCTCAGCCCGGCTCGTGAACCAGCTCGTCACGAGCGCGGCGGGCCGGTACGACCGCGTCGAACTCGCCCGCGAGCTCGACCGACTGGGCGCCACGCTGTCGCGCCAGTGCGCGCCCGAGTCCGCGGAGGTCACGGTCTGGGGGCCGGCGTCGGAGTGGGAGCGCCTTACGTCCATCCTGGCCGACGTGGTGTTGCGGCCGCGCTTCGACCCGAGCGACGTGTCGCGAGCCCGCCGCCAGATGCGTGAACGCCAACTCCGCGAAGCGACCCAGCCGGCGAGCCGCGCCGAGCGCGAACTGCTTCACGCCATCTTCCCGCCCGACCATCCGTACCGAGAGACCGGACTCGGCTCGCCTCGCTCCTTGGTCCGGCTCTCGAGGACTGACCTTGTCCGGTTCCACCGGGAGCACTACACGAGCGGCGACGCGAGGCTGGTCCTCACGACGCCGGCGCGCTCTCCCGCGGTCGAGCGCGTCGCGCGTCGTCTGTTCCGCGGATTCGAGAACACGCGCTCGGTCGCCCTTTCGGTACCGCCCGCATCCCGTCCCCGGACGACCGAGCGCTCCGTGAATCTGCCCGGACGCTCCCAGGTCGAGGTTCGCGTGGGCGGCGCCTCGATCTCGCGGACGGCCCCGGAGTACCCGGCCGCGTTCCTCGCGAACGAGGTGCTCGGGGGTCGGCCCCTCTTGAGCCGGCTCTTCCAGCGGGTTCGGGAGAGGGGAGGCCTCGCCTACCACGCCTCGAGCGAGCTCGAGGCGATGCGGTTCGGCGGCTACTGGATCGCCCAGGCCGGTTCGGGCGCCGACCGCTGGCGTCGCGTCGTCCCGATGCTCCGTCAGGAGGTCGACCGCCTGCGAAACGAGACGGTCGGCACCCCCGAGCTCGAGAGGACCCGACAGAGCGTGATCGGGGAGATCCCGCTCGCGCTCGAGTCGACCGCCGAGGCGCACGAGCTCGCCGTCGAGGTAGCGTACTACCGGTTGCCCTCCGACTACTGGCTGACCTGGCCGGCCCGCCTGAAGGCGGTGCGGCCCAGCGAGGTCCGACAGGCCGCGGCGATCGCGCTCGACCGCCGCTCGAGCGTGACGGTCTTCGCCGGCCCCGTGCGCAACGCTAGTCGGTCACCCGCTCCGGATGGGCGTAGACGCTGAAGCGGCCGGGAGCGTCGGCAGGGACGCAGAGACCGAGGTCCCCGGTTCGAAAGGGGCGGCCGCCCGGAACGCAAATAACGTAACTGGTTTCGTGCGCACCAATACGCACAAATACGTCCTCGTGCTCCCGACACTCATGCCGCCGCGAGTTCGGACCGAGACACCCGCCCAGGGGATGTTGCGCAAGAACATCACCATCACGCCCGAAGAGGCCCAGTTCCTCGAGCGCCACCCCGAGATCAACCAGAGCGCCCTCTTCCGCCAGATCGTGGAGAGCCTGATGCTCGCCGAGCGCTCGCCCGGGGTCGCGTCGACCCAGCCGGTTCGCCTCGGGAAGGCGGTCTACCGGTCGGGCGCCATCATGTTCCAGCGGGGCGAGAAGCGCGAGTAGGTTCCGCCTCGCCGGACCGCCCCGGTCGCGCCGGGGCGGCGGATTCCTTGAGCCGGGGACCCAGGCCCGAGAGCGCCGGGTGAGAGGCATCCTGCGCGCGGGCGAAAAGAATCCCCTCGGCGCCCGGCGTGCGTTCGTAGGCGTCGTGAGCGGTGGCCCGGTCGAGCCCTTCGAGGACGTGCCGCGACACGATGTGTCCGAACGACCAGGACCGCCGGAGCGCCAGCTCGGTGAAGTGCGGCGCGTAGTGACCGCCCCCTACGGCGAGCGCCACTCGGTCCTGAGGGTCCGGGACGAACTCCCGAAGCGCCTGCGCAAGGACGTCGACGGCCGTTCCCGGAGGCTCGGGCGCCGTACCGTATCCGACCTCCGCGAAGAACGCTCGGACCGCGAGCTCGGGCCCATGGTGCGTCGACTCGTACGTCGCCTTCCACCCGTCGCGGGCTCCCCTTTCCGAGAGGAGTCGGAGGACCGCGGCCATAGCCCGAGGGTCCGAGGGGTCGACGGTCCTCGGCCGGCCCCCCACCTCCGCCGTGGGGCCGAGGTTTCCGAGCGGATGGACGGTGAGGCAGACGACGTTCTCGCGACTTCGATGGATGGAAGGGAAGACGAGGACCGGACCCGTTTCCCTCAGGGACGCCGGAAGCTTGAGGTCCAGCCTCTCGTCGTGAACGTGGAGTCCGGGTCGTCTCAGCACGAGCCTCGATTCGTCGAGCCGACGCAGCGGAACCCCGTCGACCCGATCTCCCGTTGCCGGTGGCGTCCCCCACCGTTCCGCGACTCG
>JASHTB010000120.1 GCA_030040775.1 Thermoplasmata archaeon
GCTGGCGATGAGCCGCGTCGGGTCAACGAGGTGCGGAACGCCGATCTCGTGCGCGTAGAACTTCGCCCGCGGGAGGGATTCTGCCACCGCACCGAGACCCCCGGCGTGGTCGAGGTGGATGTGGGTGACGAAGACGTGGCGGACCTCTTCTCGGGCGACCCCGGCGCGGTCGATGGCGGAGAGCAACGCCTCGCGGCAGGTCGACGGTCCGGTCTCGATGAGGGTGAACCCTTCCTCCTCCGGGAGGAGGTAGGCGGCGACGAGCCCCTCCGTGTCGCGGAAGTCGAGGTCCAGCAGCTGACGACCCTCTCCGAGCTCCCGGACGGCTGCTCGCGCCATGGTAGCGGTCCGACCCCCTCAGTGTCCGAGGAGCGGGGTGAGGTAACCGGCGAAGATGAGCGTCAGCAGGGCCGTGAATGCTCCGACGAGGAGGAGGGCCGCGAGCCAGACGCTCTTGCGCCAGCGGTAGACTTTCGCCCCGTCCAGCGGTCCGAACGGAATCAGGTTGAAAGTCCCGAACCAGCCGTTCACCCACGCGACGAAGACGAGCAGCGAGGCGACCCAGGAGTGCGCTAGGAACGCGCCGAAGGCGCCGGCGAAGAAGACGAGAGCGAAGGTGGCGTTCGACGCGGGACCGGCGAGGCTCGTGCGGCCCCAGTTCTCTCGGTCGACGTCGCTCATGCCGCTCACGACGGTCGCTCCCGGTACGGCCCAGAGGATGCCCGCGAGCAGGGACGTGACGAGAGAGAAGGCGAGCCCGAACAGCGACATCCGGAACTCGGCCCAGAAGCCGTGACGCTGGGCGTAGACCTTGTGAGCGAGCTCGTGGCAGACGAATCCGGTCAGCGCGGCGACCGCCGCGACCAGGACGGCGGTGCCGGAGAGGAGAGAGGCGATGCCGTGACCTCCGGAAAGGACGCCTCCGCCGAAGAAGATGACCGTAAGGTCGACCGTGATCACGACGTAGGCAATCAGGATCTGAACGATCTCCGTGCGGGACGTCGAGACCCGGGTCACCGTCGGACGCGCGGCGCTCCACGTGTAGCGGTACGGGACGTAGTACGGACGGTCCGAGCTCATGCGGCCGCACTCTCCGGGGTCGTCCGGAGCGCCCTCACCGGCATCGGCGGGCGAACGAGCTCACCACGGAGAAGTCCTCGGACGAGGCGGACCCCTTCGGCGAGGCGGGGACCGGGCCGGCTGAAGTACGCCTCGTCCGCGACGAACGTTCCGAGACGCGGTCGAACCGTTTCCACCGAAGCGCGGAGGGAGGCCTCGCTCAGTTCCTGGAGCGTCCGCTCAACCGAAAAGCTGCAGGGGCTCAGGACCAAAAGGTCGGTCCGTTCGGAGGCGAGCTCCTCCCACGTCGTCCGAACGCCCGGCTCTCCGGGGGGCGGGCCCGTCGACGAGCCGCCCGCGAGGGTGACGATCTCTGCGGTCCAGAGGCCCGCGAGGATCGGCGGGTCGAGCCACTCGGCGACCACCACGCGCGGGGGGTTCGAGACCGGGGGTGGCGGGGGTAGCGTCGCGTGAATCGTTCGAAGAAGACGCGCCGCGGACTGTTCGTCCCCCAGGGCGCGCCCGACCAGGCGCACCGACTCCCATACCTCCTCAAGGGTTCGTGGCGTCAGTGAGACGACCTTCGGAGCGACGCCTGCCCGGGAGCACGCCTCAACCACCTCGGCTTCGGTGACGGAACAGACCCCGCAGAGATTCTGGGTCAACAGAAGGTCCGGGGCGAGGCGACGAAGCAGGTCGACCTCGAGCTCGTAGAGGGACTCTCCCCGGCCGCGCGCCCGCCGCACTCGCTCGTCGATCTCGCGGGACGGGCGATGGGCGTCCGAGACCTTGGGCCGCATCACGACCGGGAGGCGCGTCGCCTCGGGAGGATAGTCGCACTCGGCGCTGCGGGCGACGAGCTCCGAACCGTGGCCGAGGGCGAACACCGTTTCGGTCGCGCTCGGAAGGACAGAGACCACACGCATCGGTAGCTCTCCGAAGGGGGTGGTTCCTCGAGTCGGAGCGTGATTACTTACCTTTGCGGGTGCCCGAACGGCGCCGGCCTCTGCGCGGCCGCCCGGTCTGCTTCCGGGCTGGCCCTCGAGCGGGCCTCGCGCGCCGGGCCGAGCGCCGAGGGGTCGCGGGTCTCCTTGTAGAAAGGGGTACGGTGGCCTTCGCCGGGACAGGAACCGGTGCGGCCGGGACCACGGCCGTGGCCGGCTCCGGGCGAGGCGGCGGGGGTAAACCCAGGTGCTGACAGAGGGACGTCTCGCGTTCGTGACTCAGACCGAGCCTTCGCGCTTCTTCGCGCTCCTCGTCAGCGAGGCCCTGTGCACCCGTGTTCGAGAGGGCGACCGCGTGCAGGAAGCGGAGCTGCGGGTCCTCGGGGGTGCGGGAGAGCATCGCCTCGATTTCGACCCGAGCGCCCTTCCAGTCCCCGAGGTCGACGAGGGCCGCGACGAGATGGGCCCGCACCTCCGTGCGAGCCTCGTCCTCGGCGAGAAGGGCCCGGTAGATCTCGACCTCCTCCTTCGGCAAGGCGCGCGCACCGAGGACGGCCGCCTTCCCCATGCGCGCTTCCACGTCGTCCGGCCGGACCCCGAGCACCTCGTCGAACGTCCGGTCCGCGTCGGCGACGAGGCCGAGCGCGAGAAGGGCCCGGCCGACCCCCGTCCTGGCCGGGAGAAACCCGGACTTGAGCTCACTCGCTTGCCGATAGAACCGGAGCGCGAGAGCGGGAACCCCCCAGTCTAGCCAGGTGCGGGCCCGGGTCATGATTACGTCGAGCTGTTGGGCGCTCGGAAGCAGGCGACGGGCCTCGCGCGGTCGCGCCCTCGGCTCTTGCCCTAGGAACGCCTCCAGGCCCAGTTGACGAGCGAGCTCGACGAACCGGGGTCCCTCCACGAGAGTTCCCCCCTTGCCGACGAGCTCCGCGGAAAGCGCGAGCGGCAGGTGCCCCGGCGTCAGCACGACCAGGTGCGCGGGCACCCCGTCGCTGGACGCGAAGAGGCTTCGGATCGTCTCGAGCGAAACCTGGGTCGGGTCCTCCAAGAAAGAGTAAAGGAACCCGTCTTCGGTCCGTAGAAGGAGGCCCTGCGGCGTCGGCTTGGCCGCATCCAGCCGCTGGCCCATCGCCTCGATGAGCGCGCTCGCCAGTTCGACGAACGAGACGGACGCCATCGAGACCAGCAAGCCCCGGTGCGTTAAATAGAGCGGTCGTCCAACGGCACCCGCCGTGGACCTTGCTGGGTTGTACCGCTACGTTCCGTCGCTCGAACGGGAACTGCGGTCCTCGTACGCCCGGGAGAGCCGGAGCGCCCCGGTCCCGGTCCGACCGTACCTCGACGCGAACGCGGAGTTCACGCTGCGAGGCGGTAAGCGGTTTCGCGCGGTCCTCGTCCTTGCCGGGTTCCACATCGCGTCGGGTCGCCGACCGACCCCCGCGCTCGCCGCGGCGGCCGCCCTCGAGCATTTTCAGAGTTGGATGCTGATTCACGACGACGTCATCGACCACGCGGACGAGCGTCGGGGCGGCCCGACCGTCCATCGGGCGATGGCGGCCCGGCACGAGCGGGAGCACCGGACGGGCTCGAGCGAGGAGTACGGGACCGGCATCGCGATCACCGTCGGCGACCTCGAGGAGCCGTTCACGGTGGGAGCGCTGCTCGGGGTCCGAGCGCCGGCGGCGGCCCGCCTCGCGGCCCTCGGAGAGTACGTTCGGATGACGCGCCTCACGGCGTACGGACAGCTCCTCGACATCCAGAACGGGACCCGGGACCCCGCGAGCGTTTCCGAACAGGACGTGCTCACGGTACATCGGTTGAAGTCGGCGGTGTATACCGTCGTCTCTCCGCTCAAGATCGGAGCGTTCCTTGCGGGAGCTCCCCCCGCGCGCCTCGAGGACCTCGAGGCGGTCGGGACGGACGTCGGCATCGCCTTCCAGCTTCGAGACGACGTGCTGGGAGCCGGGTTCAGCGCGGACGAATCCGGCAAGAGCTCGAACGACCTCGTGGAGGGGAAGCGCACGCTGCTCGTCGTCCGCGCCTGGCGGCTCGCCTCGGAAGCTGACCGAGCGCGGCTCGCCCGGGTCCTCGGCAATCCGACCGCTCCCCCGGAGGACATCGCCCGCGCGCGCGAGGTCATCCGCGCCACCGGAAGTCTGGAGTACTCTGAGCAGAAGATTGCGCAGCTTACGGCCCGGGCCTTGCGGCGTCTCGACCGAAGCCGGTCGATTCGCCCCACCGCCAAGCCGCTCGTCCGAGAGATCGCGGACCGGCTGGTGCGGCGGACGTCCTAGTACGGGGCGCTACGACCCGCCCTCGGGAGGGCCCTGGGGCTGGACCCCGGCAGCCTGGAGCGCCTGGGAGAGCTCCTGCTGCATGGTCGTGTACCGCTCCTTGAGGTGGTTCTCCTGGCGCTCGACGGCCTTTAGGCGGACCTCTGCGGTCTCCTTGTCCTCGGTCAGGAGGTCTTCGACCTCCTTCCGCCCTTTCGCTCGGACGAGCAGCCCCCCGATCGGGCGGTAGATCACCGCGTCCTCGGGGACCGACTTCAACTCTTCGAGAGTGTGGGAGATCTCCCGCACCTTGAGGTCGAGCTGCAACCGCTGCTGCTGGACGGCCGCGAGTTCTTGCTGCAGTCGCTGGAACTGTTTGATGTCGTTCTGGAGCTTCGCCGGAAGAGCCACGTCGGTCCCAACCGAAGGTCGAGATAAGCGCTTCGGAACGTCAGGGAACGAGCTTGCCCGAACCTTGGGTTCGGCCGGAGACCCGAGCCGTCGCGAGCGAAAGGTCGACCCAACCGAGATACGTGTTGAGCGCGGCTCGCATCGCCCCGGCATCCCGCGCCGAGATCTCGAGCTCGACGGTGTCCCCGCTCGGCCGGCGTAGGCGCGTGCGGGCCCGCGGAACCTCGCGAGAGGTCTCTGGGCCAAGGGCTCGTTCGACCCACGTAGCCAGGTCAGGGTCGGCCGTACGCACGGACACGGTCGCCGTCCAACTCTCTCCCGGACTCATCGCTCCAGGTCGGGCGTGAGGGTCGCGAGGATCCGGTCGGTCTTCTCGGCGGCCGCCCGAACGTAGCTGGAGGGGTCGAGGACCTCGGAAAGCTCCTCAGGGGAGAGCAGAGCGCTCACCTTCGGGTTGGCCCGGGCCTTCTCCAGAAGGGAGCCCGGCTTTCCGGCTCGGGTCAGGGTGCGCAAGAGCTCATGGGCGTCCGTTCGTGCAAGGCCCTTCTGGGTCAGCGCAAGGAGCAGGTTCTCGGTCATCACCGCTCCACCGGTTCGGGCGATCTCGGAGGCCATTCGCTCGGTGTCGATGCGAAGACCGCGGAAGACCTCGGTCAGCTTGCCGAGGAGGTCGTCCGCCAGCACGACGGCGTGGGGGATGACGATCCGCTCGTTGGCCGAGTTCGCGAGGTCTCGCTCATGCCACTGGACCATGTTCTCGAGCGGAGGCTGAGCAAGGGCGCGGACCAGCCGGGCGAGGCTGGTCACGTTCTCCGAAACGGTGGGGTTGCGCTTCTGCGCCATGGTCGAGCTACCCACCTGCTCCGTCTCGTCGAACGGCTCGGCGACCTCGCCGATTTCCGTCCGCTGGAGGTTGCGGACCTCGGTGGCCAACCGCTCCGCCGTGGCCGAGACGAGGGCGAGGAAGTTCGTGAATTCGGCGATTCGGTCCCGGCCGACGATCTGCGTGGGAGCCTCATCCACCCCGATGCCGAGCCGTCGCATGACGGCCGCCTCGACCTCGGCCGCACGGGGACCGAAGCCTGCGCCGGTCCCCACCGCGCCCGCCATCTTCCCGACGGTGAGTCGTGGCACGAGCTCATCCAGGCGGCGGCGCTGCCGCATCACCTCGGCCGCGGCGACCGCCGCTTTGTAGCCGAAGCTGATCGGTACGCCGTGCTGACCGTGGGTTCGGCCGACCTCGGGCGTCGCCCGATGACGGCGGGCGAGGTCCGAGAGAACGCGGGCGAGCTCGGTCAGGTCTCCCCGCAGGATCCGAGCGCTTTCGGCCAGTTCGAGGGCCAGCGCGGTGTCGGTGATGTCGGCGCTCGTCGCCCCGTAGTGCACCCACCGCCCCGACGGCCCGGCGGCCTCCGCGAGGGCGCGCGAGATCGCCATCACGTCGTGACGTAGCGACCGTTCCAGCGCGTCGACCTTTTCGACCGTAACGTGTTTTAGGTCCGCCACACGAGCGATCGCCGGCGCCGCGTCCCGCGGGATCATACCGAGCTCGGCCTCTGCCTCAGCGAGAGCCGCCTCGACCCGGAGCGCTCGCTCGAGCCTCGCTCCCCGGGAGAACAGGTTGCGAACGGACTCGCGGCCGTAGCGAAACTCGAGAGGACAGAACAGGGACGCCGGCTCGTCCGTCACGGCCGGGGAGCCGGGGCTGAATATATAGCCGTTCGGCCGAAAACTAACGCGCGGCCCTTCGAAGAATCCGGTCCCGACCGCGGGATTATAGAAGGGCCCTTCCGTGGCGGAATCGCGTGCGTCCATGCCAGGCATTCTCGTGGCTCTCGGAGGGAACGCGCTTCAACGCGCAGGGGGACGTGGCTCCTGGGAGGAAGCCCGCAGCCAGATGCGGGCCGTGGTCGGCGTGCTCGCCGAGATCGCCTCGACCGGGGTTGACCTAGCGATCACGCACGGGAACGGTCCTCAGGTCGGGGTCCTCCTCCGTCAGAACGAGCTCGGATCTCGGGAGGTGCCGAGCCGGCCGTTAGACGTTCTCGGGGCGGAGACCCAGGGGCAGGTCGGCTATCTGGTCCAGACGGAGCTCACGCCCGCGCTGCGGCGAGCCGGGGTTTCTCGGTCGGTTCTCCCCGTCATCAGCCGCATGGAGGTTTCGCCGAACGATCCGGCGTTTCAGAACCCGTCGAAACCCGTCGGACGCTACTACACGGAGGACGAGGCGCGTCTGTTGCGAAAGCAATCCGGCTGGGCGATGCAGTACGATGGGGCCCGGGGAGGCTGGCGTCGGGTCGTTCCCTCTCCGCGGCCGATCCGTTGGCTGGAGGGTGAGGCGGTACGAAGGCTCATGCAGGCCGGGCTAGGAACAAGCTGGGTCCCGGTCGTCTCCGGGGGCGGCGGGATCCCGGTCGTCCGAAGAGACGACGGCGGCTACGACGGGGTTGAGGCCGTGATCGACAAGGACCTCGCCGCGTCCCTGGTCGCCCGGGAGCTCGGGATCGAGACGCTCGCGATCGTGACCGATGTGCCTGGCGCCGCGGTCTCGTTCGGAAAGAGAGGGGAGCGCTGGTTGGGGGAGGTCACGGTGGAAGAGCTCACGGCCCACCTCGAGCGGGGCGAGTTTGCCGGAGGGAGCATGGGGCCCAAGGTAGAGGCCGGGCTCGAGTTTCTCCGGAACGGCGGCCGGCGGTTCGTGATCACGGAGATCCCGTCGCTCGCCCGGGCGATCCGCGGCGAAGCGGGGACGCGCGTCTCGGCCTCCGCCTGACTAGCGCGGGCGACTCACGACCCGATCGATCCCACTGCCGTACTGAAGGGCGCGCTTCGGACGTCCGGCGAGGAGCTCGGGCAGGCCTCGGCGTCGTGCCCACGCGCGGAAAAACGCCTTCGGTTCGGGAGACGGCATCCTCCGCTCGACGGGAATCGAGAGCGCCGCGGAGACAAACCGCTCGTCCAGGAACGGCGCCTCCAATCTCCGACCGAACCGTCGGGCGATCCGCTGCGACCTCGGCCAGTCGTCCTCGATCAGTCGCCCCAAATCCTCCTTCGCCTCCTGACCGGCGTCCGTCGGGCTCAATCGTCGGTACCTCGCGTACCCCAGGAACAGCTCGTCCGCGCCCTGCCCGCAGAGAAGCGCGCCGTCCGGTGCCCGGTCGACCGCGGCGGCCACGGCGATGAGCACGCTCCGCCGGACGCGCGAGATTCCCTCGAGTTCGGCCGAGACCTTCCGTTCGACCGAGCGAACCTCTTCGGCGCTCAGCTGCGCCGGCGTCCAGGGCAGACGCAGAAGGCCGGCGGCGGACTCCGCGGCGCGAAGGTCGGCACTGCCTCTCGTTCCCACGGTGGAGAGAACGAGCTCGGGCCGTTCGCGTAGGGTCCAGGCGATCAGGGAAGAGTCGACTCCCCCCGAAAACAGGATGGTGACCGCAGGGGGAGGCCTTCTCCACGGCTCCATCGCCTGGTCGAACGCGCGGTCGAGACGGTCGGCGTGCTCTTCGAATTCGCTCACGTCCCTCCGACCTCGCCCCGGAGGCCGTGGGTCCCATCAATCCTTATCTCCGGCCTCGTTTGCCTCGGACGTGTCCTCGTCGGCTCCGCCCCACCCAGGCCCTCCTCCGCGCCGGGCCCTCTTCGTCGACCGGGACGGAACGCTCAACCCGGACCTACGCTACCTCAGGGAAGCGGACAAGCTCGAGTTGACGCGGGGGGTCGGCGACACCCTCTCGCTGGTCCGCGAGCACGGATACCTCGTGGTATGCGTGACGAACCAATCGGGCATCGAGCGGGGGTTCTATACCGACGAGGACGTAGCGCGGATCCACCGGCGGTTGAACGAACTACTGAGTCCGCACCGAGCAAAGGTGGACGCGTTCTACTATTGCCCTCACGCACCCGAACATGGCTGCGATTGCCGGAAGCCTCGCACTCGCCTTTTCGAGCAGGCTCGGGAGGAATGGAACATCGAGTTCGGCTCGAGCGCGGTCGTCGGCGATCGGGCGATCGACGTCCAAGCCGGACGAACGCTCGGGCTCTTGACGGCGCTCGTGCCTCCCCGCGGCCACGAGGAGGAGGTCCGGAACGAGATGAAAGAGCTCGGACAGTACGCCGACATCGAGGCGGCAACCTTCGCCGCCGCGGCCGGTCGTATCCTCGCCCGGGGCTAGCTCTCGCCGTTTTCCGCCCCGTTCGAAGCCGTTAAACCCTCCGTTGGTGCGACGGCGCGGGTGCGGTGTGCTCACCTTGGTCCCGGCGAGCGTCGCCGTGGTCGTCACGATCGTGCTCGCGGCCGCTGCGGTCGCTGCGCGCGCTCTGACCCCGGCCGCCGGGGCCGTGGCGGCCGCGTTCGGATGCGTCATCGTCGTGCTGGCCGGCTACCCGTTCCTCGCGCTGTTGATCCTCTTCGTCGTCGGCAGCGCGCTCGCGACCCGGTACCGGCTCGAGGAGAAACGCGCGCGGAACCTCCAGGAAGGCCGGTCGGGGGAGCGAGGCGTCTCGAACGTCCTCGCTCACATCGTGATTCCGACCGGACTGGTCGTCGGCGCAATTCTCTCTCCTTTCGTGCTGCCGTTCCCCACCCTGGCGATCCTCTATTCCTGCGCTCTCGCGTTCGGGGCGTCCGACACCTTCGCGAGTGAGTTCGGGGTACTCGCAGGAGAAGCGCGAAGTATCGTTTCCGGGAAACCCGTTCCGGCGGGAACGAACGGCGGGATTACGGGACTCGGGGAACTGTTTGCTCTTTTCGGTGCTGGGTCGACCGCGGCGGTCGCTCTCGCCCTGTTCACGCTCTGGGGCGAGGGGCCCGGAAACGGACCGCTCTTCTTCGTGACCGCGACCGCGGCCGGGTTCGTCGCCTGCCAGGTCGACTCGGTGCTCGGCGAGACGCTCGAGAACCGGGGCCTGCTCACGAAAGGGACCACGAACTTCTTCGCGATGCTGAGCGCGGTCGGGATCGGGGCCCTGGTCGTCGCGCTGACAGGGGCGAGCCTGTGACCCGGGCTCGGACAGCCCACGGAAGTGTCGTCTTGCTCTCGGGCGGAATGGATTCGGCGACCTGCCTTGCCCTCGCGGCGCGACGGGGCCGCCCCGTCCACGCTCTCACGGTCGTCTACGGTCAGCGCCACGGTCGCGAGGTTGATTGCGCCCGCGCGCTCGCCCGCCGCTTCCGAGTCGCGCGCCACGTCGTCGTCCGCCTGCCGATCGGGGGCTTTCTCGCGTCGACGCTCACCCGGCGGAACCGCCCGGTCCCGCGACGGGCCGCGGCGCGAAACCGCATTCCTTCCACGTACGTTCCCGCCCGCAACACGATCCTGCTCGCGCTAGCTCTCGGCTACGCCGAGAGCCATCACCTAGGGGCCATCTACCTGGGCGCGAACGCGATCGACTACTCGGGCTACCCGGACTGCCGACCGGAGTATCTGCGCGCGTTCGAACGGCTGACGCGGCTCGCGACCCGAGCCGGTGTCGAGCGAGGAGAGACCTTCCGGGTTCGGGCTCCGCTCCTTCGAATGACGAAGGCCGAGATCGTGCGGACCGGGGAGCGACTCCACGTCCCGTGGGCGCTCACCTGGAGCTGTTACCTCGGAGGGCGACGGCCCTGCGGGTGGTGCGCCTCGTGCCGGCTCCGTGCACGCGGCTTCCGCGCCGCCGGAGTTCAGGACCCGCTCACGTCGCGCGGCTAGGCGGCTGTCGGCGCCGGTTCGACCGGCGGAACGGACGACGTGCAGGCGGAGCAGCGCTTCGCAGCGATCGGAATGCTCGTGAGGCACTCCGGGCACGGGCGGGTCGTGGGCGCCGCCTTAGGGGCGCGGGCTGCCTTGCGATCTTGGTACCGCTGGTAGGGTAGCGCGATCGCGAAGAAGACCACGAGGGAGACCACGATGAACGTGAGGAGCGAATTCAGAAACGCTCCCTGCATGAAGATACTACCGTTCACGGTGAAGACCCAGGACGAGAAGTTGAACTTCCCCGCCACGCCGATGAGCGGCGTGATGATGTCCCCCACCAACGCGGTCACGAGAGCCGCGAACGCCGCGCCCATCACGAACGCTATCGCGAGCTGGACCAGGTTCCCTCTTTCTATGAACTTCGCGAAATCCTGTCGTATCGTCGCCATAGTTTCCTCTTGCTCGCGGAGCCGGGGGCGGTATTTTTGCGTTCCGAGCCGAGCCCGAGCTCACATCGTCTCGAGACGGTCGACGCCGAGCAGGTCGAGCGCGTTCCCCAGCGTCTGGTGCACGGCGGCTACGAGGGCGATCCGGCTCGCGCGCGCTTCTCCGCCTTTCAGTACCGGCACGGCATGGTAGAACCGGTTGAACTGGTCGGCCAGGTCGTGCGCGTACGCGGCGAGCGAATGGACGTGCGACATGCGGGCGGCGTAGGCGACCGCTCGGGGGAACCGGGCGATCACGCGCACGAGGGCGAGCTCCTCCGGGTCGTTGAGGCGACCCGGCTCAAAGGGGTACGGCGGTCGCTCGGCCTCTCCCCGGCGAAGGACGCTGGACGCCCGCGCGTACGAGTACTGAAGGAACGGACCGCTGCGGCCCTCGAACGAGAGGGCGTCTTCCCACCGGAACGCCACCGGCTTTTCCGGGGCGACCCGAAGGATGTGGTAGCGCAACGCGCCGGTAGCTACCGACTCGGCAATCGCCTCGACCTCGGGCACGGAGAGGTCCTCGCGCCGAGCGAGGACCTCCTTGCGCGCGCGGTCGACCGCCTCGGCGAGGAGCTCGTCCAGCCAGACCGCCGAGCCCCCGCGGGTCGACATCCGGCCGCCCTCGGGCACGGTAATGTCCTGGTAGATCAGGAACGAGGGCCGGCGGGCCTCCCCGACCTCGGTCAGGAGGGCCTCGAGCGTCCGTGCGTGAAGCTGGTGGTCCTGACCGAGCACGTCCAGCACGCGGTCGAACCGGGCGAACTTCGCGAGATGGTAGGCGACGTCGCGCGTGACGTAGAGGCTCGTACCGTCCCCCCGCTGAAAGACCACATGGTTCGACTCCTTCGGAAGGCCGTAGCCCGTGGCGTCGATCGCCCACGCTCCGTTCGCTTCCTGGACGGCGTGCTCGGCTTGGCGGAGACGGGTGACGACCCGGTCGACCGAACCATCTCGGACGAAGTCCGACTCCCAGACGAACTCGTCGAATCGGATGCCCAGTCGAGAGAGCGACGCGAGCATCCCGTCGAGGATCGTCTTCGCCAAGCGCCGGTGCTCGGCGGGCGCACGCCCGGTCTCGATGTCTCGAACGAGCTTCGCCACTTCCTCGCGGGCCTCGGCATGCTCTTTGAGGTAGGCGCTCACCGCCGGATACGGCCTACCGTAGCGTAGGTCCGACTTCTCGTCCGCCCCCTCTTTGCCCTCGGTGGCGGCACGGATGGGCTCGGGCCACGACTCCCTGGGCTTCGTCCAGATCCAGGTGATCATCGCGGCCTGTCGGCCCATGTCGTCGATGTAGTACTGGGTCGTCACCTCGGCGCCCGCGGCCCGGATGACCCGGGCGAGCGAATCGCCGATGATCGCGTTGCGAACGCGCCCGACGTGGAACGGACCGGTGGGGTTCGCGCTGGTGTGCTCGACGCAGGTGCGGACGTTCGCTCCCAACCCGTGACCGTAGCTCGCCCCCAGGCTCAGAGCGAGCCCCAGGGTCCTCACGGTCAGGGCTTGCGGTTCCGCGACGAAGTTCACGTAGGCCCCCTTCGCACGGACCGAGCCGATGGGCAAGGAGGGAGCGAAGCGGCGCGCAATCGCCGCAGCCACCTCCGCCGGTGCCTGATGGGCCGAATGGGCCAGGCGATGGGCAGGAAAGGCGGCGTCGCCCTCGGGGCCTGGGTCAAGGCTCAGCTGGGCGCGGGCCTCCTCCGAGGTGAGGGAAAGGCTCTCGAGCGAAGCGGCGCGCGCGAGGCCGTCCACGACCGCATCGAGGAACTCTGCGTACGGGTCACGGGGACCCACAGGCGGGGGGGAGGCTGGGGCGGAGGGCGTACTCATGAGAACTTCCCTCCGAAAAGCGCTAAGACGGATTCGGAATCTTAACGCTTCTCGGATGGCGGTCCTCCTTGTCCGTTACGGCGAACTCGCCCTCAAGTCCCCGCCGGTACGCCGCGAGTTCGAGCGCGCGCTCCGCCAGAACATTCTCGAGCAGTTCGTCCGAGAAGGCATCACGGGTCGTCTCCGCTCGGACCGCGGGCATCTCTACGTCGAGGTGGACGAGGCCGCCTCCGCCCTGCGGGTCCTTCGACGGGTGTTCGGCGTCACCTCGGTGAGCGAGGTCCACGAGGTGCCGAGCGACCGGGAGGCGATCCGGGACCGCCTTCTCGTCCTCGCGGAGCCCCGCCTCGTGCCCGGAGCCCGCTTCGCCGTCCGCGCACGACGCACCGGTCAACATCCGTTCACGAGCCAGGAGCTCGCCCGCGACCTGGGGGGCGCCGTCCTCGAACGGTTCGCCGACCGGCACCTGCGCGTCGACTTGGACGACCCCGACGTGGAGTTGTTCGTCGAGGTCCGAGGACCCCGCACCTACCTCTACTTCGACCGGGCCGCCGGGCCCGGAGGGTTGCCGTTGGGCGTCGCGGGCCGTCTGGTCGCCCTGGTCGACGGTCCGCGGGGCGCGCTTGGAGCGTACCTGATGATGAAGCGCGGCTGCCGCGTCGCGATGGTCGCGGTACCCCCGGGAGAGCCTCTCGCGCGAGAGACCCTCCTTCGGTTCGACCCCGCGGCCCAGATCACCATCGCGCCTTCGGCCCCCGCCGACTGGCCGAACACCCTCGCGTCGGTGGCCGAGAGCTGGAAGGCGGACGGGATTGTGGTACCGATTTCGGTCGAGGAGTACCCCACCGAGCGGAAGCGGTGGGGCGACCGGGTCCTCTTTTCTCCCACGGTGGGGTTGACTGATTCGGAGGTCGACGACCGATGGAAGCGCGTGACGGCGCTCGCCGCGTGACGCAACGCCACCTCGAGGTCTCCAAGGAGCCGGGCGGGAACTCCTCCGCCCCTCCCGTCGCACCCGCCCCCGAACCAGAACCGGCAGCAACGCCGCTTCCCCCGATCTCCCGGGAACCGTCCGACCGCGAGCTACGGGAGCGGCAGGACCGTTGGTTACAGGAGCGGGCGCGCTTCGAGGCCGCTCAGCGGAAAAAGCGTTCGGCCGGTGAAGCTTCGAAATAGCGGGAGCGGCTAGCGCAGAAGGTGCTCGCGTCGGCCCCACCCGTCCTCAGCAGACTGGTCGACGCCTTCGTTCCGGGGGCTCCGGCCGACCAGCGAGGTCCTGCCTATCCACCGGCCAGCGCGGTCGGGGTCGACCGGGACATCGGGGAACTGGTCGCCGGATTCGCGGAGGGGCCGCGGCGCGAGTTCGCCTCCCTTCTGCGGGCCCTCGAGAGCCCTTGGATGAACTTCGTACTCTCCGGGCGCCCGGTCCGGTTCTCTCGCTTGAATCCCGAAGCGCGCGAGCGGTTCCTGAAGGGGTGGGCAGAGAGTCGGCTCGCGGTCAAGCGCAAGGGATTCCAGGCGGCGAAACGACTCACGGTCGGCCTCTACTTCACCCGACCTCTTGGGGAAGGGATCCATCCGCTCTGGCCCCGGATCCATTACGTCCTTCCTCCGGTCCCAGCCGAGATTCCGGACCCGCTCGCAGGCGTGTCGCCGGTCGAACCGGATCGGGACGTCGACGAGACGGCCGACGTTTGCGTCGTCGGGAGCGGGGCCGGAGGGGCCGTCATCGCTGCTCGCCTCGCCGGAGCCGGCTTCAAGGTCGTCGTGCTCGAAAGCGGGGCGTGGTACCGGCCCTCGGACTACCCGAGGACGGAGCGCGAGGCGTACGACCGCCTGTTCGTCGGGAGGGTCGCAGTGGCGACCCGGGATTCCGCCATCGCCATCCTCGCGGGCGAGGGTGTCGGCGGAAGCACTTCGATCAACTGGATGACGTGCCTACCGCCGCGTGCACAGGCCCGCCGAGAGTGGGCGCGCGACGCGGGGATGACCGGGGTCGACGGCACCGACTTCGACCGAGCGTTCGCGGCCGTCTCCGAACGGTTGCACGTATCGACTGAAGAGAGCGAAGTGAACCCCTGCAACGACGCGCTCCGCCGAGGCTGTCGGATGCTCGGCTACCGAGAAGGGGTCGATTGGGGCGTTATCTCCCGCAACGCGGTCGGATGCCGATCGCGCTGCGGCTTCTGCACGTTCGGCTGCCCGTACAACGGGCGCCAGTCGACCCTCCTCACGTACCTCGCCGACGCCCTCCGGGCGGGAGCCCGGCTGTACGCCTCGACCCGCGCGGACCGGGTCGAGGCCGAGGGAGGACGGGTCCGGGGCGTCCACGCCACCTTCACGCGCGGGGGGCGCTCGCGCGCGGTCCACGTCCGGTCCAAAGCAGTGGTGGTGGCGGGAGGCGCTCTCTCGACGCCGGCCCTCCTCCTCCGTTCGGGGATTCGGTTCGCCGGGGTTGGCCTCGGGCTACGGCTCGACCCGACGACGGCGCTCGCCGGCGAGTTTCCCGAACCTGTGCGACCGTGGGAAGGGCCCCCTCAGACGATCGGGGTCTACAAGTTTCAAGGCGCGGATTCAGACGACCACGGCCCGTGGATCGAGGTTGCTCCGGCACACCCGGGTCTCTCCGCGATCGCTCTTCCCTGGCTCGGGTCATCCGACTTCCGCCGGCTGATCGAGCGAACCGAGCACGTCGCGACGCCGATCGTCCTCGTCCGCGACGTCGCCGAAGGGCGGGTCCGTATCGACGCTCAAGGCCGGCCAGTCTACGACTACGTCCTCACCTCCCGGGACCGGGCGAATCTCGTCCTCGGGCTGGTCGAGACAGCTCGGATCCTTCACGCGGCGGGAGCGACGCGGCTGCTCTCGCTCCACACCCCGTACGTGGAGGTGGGCGACGGAACCCGGCCGCTCACGGGCGGAGAGCTGGACACGTTCGTCGCCGGGGTCGAGAGAGCCGGGGTCCGGGAGCACTCGATCGCCCTCTTCTCCGCCCACCCCATGGGGTCGGCCCGCGCCGGCTCGGACCCTAAGCGGTCGACGGCGAGACCGACCGGGGAGGTCCACGGAGTAGACGGTCTCTGGGTCGGTGACGGCAGTCTCCTGCCGACGGCCCCGGGTGCCAACCCGATGATGTCAATCCTGGCACTCGCGTGGCTCACGGCCGACCGGATCGCGCGCAGCCTGTCGTCAGCAAGTTAGTCTTATGTGGCCAGCCCGGGTGGCCGGCCGGCCCAGGGGCCCTTCAATGCCGATGTTCACCGTCCGTGGTTCGTTCTACGCCCGTCGGGGGTACTGGCAGCCGTTCACGAAGAGCCACGAGGCAGAGTCGGGCGATCTCGTCCGGGAGTGGGCGCTTTCGGAGATTGGCGGCTGCCACCATGTGAAACGGCACCAGATCCGGATCGAGTCGGTGACCGAGGAGAAGGCAGGATGAGCGCCTCTTCCCCCGAGTCGACCGAGGTCACCGAGCAGCAGGTACAGGAGGACCTGATCCGCCTGGACGCCTACCGTTCGCAGCTGAACGCCCTCGTCCAGCAGCACCAGATCCTCTCCGCGTCCCGCCAGGACCACCTTCGGGCGCGCGAGAGCCTGGACGGCGTCGACCGGGCCCCGGCGGACGCGGAGCTCCTCCTGCCGCTCGGCGCGGAGGCGTTCGTTCGAGGCTCGGTCGACCGCTCGGCCCCGGTACTGGTCGGGATCGGTTCGGGGATCGTGGTCGAGATGGACCGGCCGAAAGTCGTCGAGCTCCTCTCCGATCGCTTGAAGCGGATCGACCAGGCCGTGAAGGACCTCGAGACCCAGATGACCAGCGTGGACGAGCGGATCCAGATTCTCTCGCAGCGTCTGGACGCCATCGCCCGGGCCAGTCAGGCGGCCTCCGATGTGGGCGGCCATTAAGTCTCGGCTGCGGCGCAAGGCCGCAAACGAGCCGGCCGAGACGGAACCTCCCTCTTCGGCCACGGCCCAGCCGGCCCCCGCCGCGGCCTCCTCCCAGGCCCGCGCTGCTCCGGCGCCCGTCCGGGGCTCCTCCGCCCCGGCCACGCCGCCTCCCCCGTCGGGGAGCCGCGCCAAACAACAGGAGCCGACGTTCTCGGAAGGCTTCCTAGGCCGCCGGCTCAAGGAAGGGACGATCGAGGACGTGATGGACGACCTCGAGATCGTTCTTCTCGAGTCGGACGTCGCCCTCACCGTCATCGAGCGGCTCCGCCGGGACCTGCGGCGCGAGCTCGCGGGGCGAAAGCTACGGTACGGGGTCGACGCCGAGGAAGCGATCCGGACCAGCCTCATGACCTCGGTCCGATCGATCCTCACCCGCCCGTCGACCGACCTTGTCCAGGCGGTTCGGGCCCACGCCTCAAAACCGTACGTCATCCTGTTCGTAGGGGTCAACGGGACCGGCAAGACGACCAGCATCGCGAAGCTCGCGGTCTGGCTGAAGTCTAAGGGTCTTTCGAGCGTCATCGCCGCCAGCGACACCTTCCGCGCGGGGGCGATCGAACAGCTGCTCGTGCACGGAGAGCGGCTCGGGGTCCGCGTCGTCCGGCAGCAGGAAGGAAGCGACCCCGCGGCGGTCGCGTTCGACGCCGTGGCGCACGCGAAGGCGAAGGGAGTCGACGTCGTGCTGGTCGACACGGCGGGCCGTCAGCACACGAACGAGAACCTGATCGAGGAGGCAAAGAAGATCCGCCGGGTCGTCTCCCCCGCGCTGACCGTCTTCGTCGGCGACGCGCTGAGCGGGAACGACGTCGTCGAGCAGGCCCGTCTGTTCGACAAAGCGATCGGGATCGACGGGTTGATCCTGACGAAGCTCGACGCGGACGTCAAGGGAGGGGCCGCGCTCAGCGCGACGTTCGTCACGAAGAAACCGATTCTCTTCGTCGGGGTCGGCCAGGGATACTCGGACCTGAGGCCGTTCGACCCGGAGTGGATGGTTCAGAGGCTGTTCCAGGAGGGGACGGCCGGGTGACCGCCCGGGTTGAGGTCGTCCTCGTTCGACCCAAGGAGGACGGCAACGTCGGCGCGGTCGCCCGCCTCGCGCGCAACTTCGGCGCCGACCGGCTCGTCCTGGTCTCTCCGCGCGCCCGCCTCGGGGCCGAGGCCCGCCGTCGGTCGATGGCGGGGCTCTCGCTCCTCCGAGCCGCAACGCGGGCCCGGACTCTGGAGGAGGCGGTCCGGGAGGCCGACCTGGTCGTGGGAACGACCGACCTGTCGACGGGCCGGTCGACGGCCTATCTCCGCCGGTCGGTGAACCCCGAACGTCTCGCCGAGCTTGTCCGACCGATCGAAGGAGCGGTCTCGGTCGTCTTCGGCCCGGAGGACAACGGGCTCTCCCGCGAGGAGCTCGCCCGATGCGACCTCCTCGTGCACATCCCCGCTCGCAAGGAGTACCCGACCCTCAACCTCTCCCATGCGGCCGGGATCGTGCTCTACGCGCTGCATCGCGCCCGGGGGTCGACCGACCCCGATACGACCCCGGCTCCCGAGGTCCTCGAGCTGAACGGACGGGAGAAGGAGCTGTTCTTGGACCGCTTGACCGAGCTTCTGGGCCGGATCGGCTATCCTCCCCACAAACGACGGGGTTTAATCCTCCTGTTTCGTCGAGTCCTAGGCCGGGCGACGCCCACCGAGGCGGAGTACCGGATGATGCTCGGGCTCCTCAAGAGCCTCGGGCGTGAACTCGACCGGAGTTCCCATGGGAGAAGGTAACGGCGATTGGCTCAGGGTGCGGGGCATCGGACGCGAACGTTTCGCGGGCTATCTTGCCGACTACCTCGGGACGCTCGGCTACTCGGTCGAGCGGAGCGAGTCGACCGAGCCGGTCGAGAGCCGGCTCAAAGGTCGCCTCGGCCGGATGAACCCGGCCGTTCCGCCCGCGGCGAGCGCACTCGAATTCCGGTTCTATCCGACGAGCGGGGGGGCCGCCGTCGTCTGGGAGGAGCCCACCATCGTCCCCAACGGGGAGCGACCCCGGATGGACCGCCTCGTCCGCGAGATCCAGTCGCATCTGGAGCGGGTCGTCCATTCGGAGAGCCACGCGACCGCGAAGGTCGTCCGGCCGGCCGAGTCCCACCTGCCTTGGTCGGCTGCGGAGAAGCCGGAAGGCCCGTAGCCCGACCCGGACCGGTCGAGCCGTGCCTAGCGGCGGAAGGTGCGCGAGGCACGCCGGGCACGGCGCAGGGTTTCTTCCCGCACCCTGACGCCCAGTCCTGGGCCCGCCGGAACCTCGAGGGTGCTCCCGGGCCCGAGCTCGAACGGCCGCTCGATGAGATCCTGGCGGTAGTACCGTTCGCTGGCGGAGAGGTCCGCCGGTAGCGTGAACGGAGGAAGCGACGCGAGGTGGACGTTGTGCGCCCTCCCAATGCCCGACTCGAGCATACCTCCGACCCAGGACGGAACCCCCGCCCGTGCAGCGCGCCGGGCGAGCGCGCGACCGACCTCAAGGCCCCCCACGCGGCCGGTTTTGACGTTCAGGCTGGTGAGGGCGCCGGCGGCGAGGGCATCGTCCAGCGAGACCCGGTCGATGATCGACTCATCGAGGCAGACCCGGAACCGGGCGCCGCGGGCGAGCTCTGCGTGAGCGCGTATCGCCCGCTCCGGGAACGGCTGCTCGACCTGGGAGACCCGGTACTTCTCCGCCCAGACCCGGATCCGCTTCTGCGCCTCGGTCGGATAAGCCTGGTTCGCGTCGACCCACAGCTCAAGGTCCGGGTAGGCCCGGCGTACCGCGGCGACCGGCGCGGCATCCCAACCGGGGCGGACCTTCAACTTGACACGACGGTACCCGTCGTCTAGGTATCGGCCGACCCGGCGCACGAGGGCGGGGATGGTGGGCTGGATCCCGACGCTCACCCCTACCTCGACCCGGCGGCGGTGCCCGCCCAGGAAACGGCTCACGGAGACCCCCTCCCCCTGGGCGGCGAGGTCGACCAGCGCGGTCTCCACGGCCGCCTTCGCCATCCGCTGTCCTCGGTAGGAGTCGGTCGCGTCGGAGAACTTCTCTAGAGTCGGCGAGCGCATCCGTACGAGGAGGGGAAGAAAGCGACGCGAGAGCATCTCGCGAGCGGTCGCGGTCGTTTCGCTCGAATAGAGCGGTTCGGTCGAGGCGACGCACTCTCCGTACCCTTCGAGTCCGTCGGTCGTTTCTAGGCGGACGAGGAGGAAGCGGCGCTTCTTCTCGACCCCGAAGCTCGTCTCGAACGGCTCGACCAAGTCGAGCTCGACCTCCTCGAGGCGGGCGCTCCTGATTTCCGTGGGCTCACGACCTCCGCTCGAGGAAGTAGAAGCTCCGGCGCTCGTTCCCGACGATGACGGTCGCGAAATCGTCCACGACGTAGCCCGCGTCGAACGCCCAGGAGAACGCCTCGCGCGTCACCTCCCGCCAGCGACGGGTTCCGCCGCTATCCCGTTCGCGAACGGACGCGAGGTCGGCGGGGATCTCGAGATTAACGACCGGAGCCGAAGGGGTGGCCACCCGGGCCGGCCGACGGAGCTCGGCAGGGCCGAGCGCGGTTTCGATGAGGGCCTCGGAGGCATTGAGCCGGGCCTCGTACTCGGCAGGCTTCGGCAGGTGCCCCCGCAGGCGGGCGTCGACCTTCGGGTCGTTGAGCCGCCAGACGAGGCGGAGCCGGTCGGTTTCCAGACCCTCGTTGATCGAGTCCGTCATGGTCCCATAGTACCGCGGATAGTACCGGTCGGAGGTTCCGCCGAGGCGGCGAACGCTGAGCCCCGCGGCCCGGCTTTGCAACGGGTCGAACGTCCAGTGGATCTCGTCCAGGTCCTGGGCCAGGACCTCGTCTCGCTGGCGTGCCTTGAGCGCGAGGCCGACGTGCCGGTGCTGCCAAGCCGGTCGTACCGCGGTCATGTGGGAGTGGTGGAACAGCTTGCCCTCTTCGCGCCCGAGGAAGCCGAAGGCAAAGCCGACCATCTCGGAATCCGCGAACGCCCCCAGAAGCAGCCCGCCGTTGTCGTTGATGGCCCGCAGGATGGTCGACGGGACCACCCCGTCGGTCGTGATGCCCCACGCCTCCCGCTGCACTTCCTCGACCTGACGGCACTCCTCGATCGATCCGACACGGCGGAAGGCGATAGGAGTGGGCGGTTGGGCGGGCGGTTCGCCGCTCACACTGACGAGACCGGGTGTCTCCTACTTAACACGCTTCGAAGCCTCCGACTCGGTACCGCGGGTAGTACCGCCTCGCCGTCCCTCTCCGCGCGCGAGTTTCTCCACGTAGCTTTATAACAAGGGCTCGGGTCCCCCGCGCCGCGTCCCATGACCTCCTCAGCGTATCGCTACCTCGCTCGCTCGTTCCGGCAGACCCAGGGCGACGAAGGGGCCGCCCTGCGGCACGAGCGCCTTCTCGCCTGGCGCGGTGAACACACGGTCACGCGACTCGAGCACCCGACGCGGCTCGACCGGGCCCGGGCGGTCGGATACCGCGCCAAGGGAGGGTTCGTGGTCGTCCGCGTCAAGGTCCGACGGGGCGGCCAGGGCAAGCGCGCGATCATCGCGGGTCGCCGGCCCAAACACAAGGGGATCCTCCAGATGACGCTCGCGAAGAGCCTGCGCCGCATCGCGGAGGAGCGGGCCCAGAAGCACTACCCGAACCTCGAGGTCCTGAACTCGTACTGGCTCGGAGAGGATGGGAAGCAGAAGTTCTTCGAGGTGATCCTGGTCGACCCGTTCCATCCCGAGATCCGGGCCGACCCCAAGATCTCCTGGATCGCGGCGCCGACACAGCACGGCCGGGTCTACCGGGGTTTGACGAGTGCCGGGACCGAGGGCCGAGGGCTGCGGTGGAAGGGAAAGGGAGCCGAGCGATTCCGGCCCTCTCGAGCTAGAAACCGGCGAGAGACCCGGCGGGTTCAGACGAAGGTCATCCCGTAGGGCGAGCCTAGGCGGTCGCGGTCGGCCCGAGGAGCTGCTCGAGCGAGGTCCCCCGTCGTTCCGCGAGCCGCCGAGCCCATCCGTAGAGCCCTTCGACGTGGGCGAGCTCTCCTCGCAGGACCTTCGCGAGCCGCCGGCGGTACTCGAGGTCGAGCGGTACCCGTTCGGCCTCGAGAAACTCTTTGAGCCGGCGGGCGAGCTGCCCTCCCTCGCGGTCCCAGTCGGTCAGGATGACCACCCGACGGCCGCCCGCGCTCAGACGGTGCGCCGTCACCGAGAGCGAGTCACCCCGATGGACGAGCGCGATCGGCGCTCCGAAACCGAGCTGTCGCAGAGAGCGCCGGTCCCGTTCCCCCTCGACGACCACGACGCTCTGGTCGCCTTCCGACTCGGTGAGCAGCCTTTCCCAGAGGTCAAGGAACTCCTTTAGCGCCTGCTCGCTCGCTCGCCCGTCGCGCATCGAACCGACCGGTAGGGCCGGCCGGGACCGACCCTTCTGCGCGTCGGGAGACCGCAGATATCGTATACCTGTTGTTCCGTTCGACCCCTTCCGCGCAGGACCATGCCGGATCAGTTCACCCTGCTTCTCGAGTGGCGGCGGAACGAAGCTTCCGTTCGCGGTCTCGCAAAGCTTCCCCATGATTTCTACGCGACGACGCAGGCCTACCTCGCCGAGGTTCGGCGCTCCTACGAGTCGGACCTGCGAGAGAACCCGTCGGGTCGCAAGGGAGAGATCTCTCGCCAGACGTACCAGCGCGCGAGCCAGGTCGCCCGCGACATCGTCGAGGGCCGGGTCCAGAAGACGCTCTCGGCCGCGTTCCAGGCGAGCGTGGGGGGAAGCCGGGAGCTCCCGAACGCGCTGCCCGAAGAGCGCGCGATGTTCGAGCGGGTGCTCACCGTTCTTCTCGAGCACCGCCGGAACGTGGCCCCCTACATCGAGCCGGCCGGTTCCGCCCCCCCGAGCGCGTCGCGACCCTCGGCTCCGGCGACCTCTGCGGCCGAGGTACCGACGGCCAGCCGGGCGGCGAGCAAGCCTCCCAGCACGCCGCCCGCTCCCGGCCGAGCGGCTGGACCCTTCGAGTACGTCCGGATTCTCAAAGACGGCCGGCCGGTCGAGGTCGGGAACGAGACCCTCGACCTCAGGGCCGACGACATCGTGTCGCTCCCCCCGGACGTGGCCAAGCTCCTGATCAGCGCCAAGGTCGCCGAACCGGTGACGCCCGGTCCGTTCCGCCCGACTACGTGACGCGGCGGAGCGCCGCCTCCGAGCTCGGAGCCGCCCACTCGAGGGCGCGGAATCGCTCGAAGCCGAAGACAAGGTTCTTCGCCGCCAGTCGGGTCCGCACCTCGGCCTCGGAGGACTCGGCTGCGCGAACCGCCGACTCGAGGAGCGCCGGGAACCCCCAGGCACCGAGTGCCTCCGCCTGGGACGAATAGGTGAGCTCTCGAAGGCCCGCCTTCTCTGCTACCGAGCGCAGGCGGGTGAAGTTGACGAACGTCGAGAGGTCCGCGGTCCCGGGGTCAGCGAGGGGGTCCGCCTCCGACCGGTGGCGGCGGACGACCGCCAGCGTCCCAGAGGGATGCGCGGCGAGGAGCTCCCGCTCTTCCATCCCGAAATCGAGGACGAGGAAAGCCCCCCTCGAAAGATGGTCGGAGACCTCCCGAACGAACGCTTCCGCCCCGGGAGAGACCTCGAGGACGGCGCCGGGTTCGAGACCGGTCGGAAGGGACGGGCCGGGCACCGGACTCCGGAGGGCCTGTTCGGCCGGTACGAGGCGGCCGTCGGCGAGCCGGACACCGAGCTCCCGCCACGCCCCTCCGTCCCAGCGGAGGCGACGAGCCGGCTCTGCGTCCAGGAGCTCGTTCGCGAGAAGATAGCCCGCGAACGGGCCGTCGGCGCCCACGGAACTCATCCATCGGACCGG
>JASHTB010000121.1 GCA_030040775.1 Thermoplasmata archaeon
GGGGCTTTCCAGTAATAGAGGTCGTTCGAGACGAGGCGGATGATCCCGTCCTCCCCCACGTAGACCTGCGGCGGGAAGAACTTCGAGTAGATGGTCGCGAGAGGCTTCGCGGGGAGCTGCTCGCGCAGGTAGTCGGCGGCGAGCTTCCCGACGTTGCCGACGCCCGGGAGGCCCTCGACCAGGATCGGGTCCCGGAGGGTGACCTTTTCGAGCGTGCGAATGACGACGTCCTCCACGGCCGCCTCTTTCCGACCGAGAGAGCCGGGCGAGAGCGATAAAGGTTAGCTATCGGCAGGGAAAGCCGCTCGCCTAAGACGACCCTCGGGGCTCGACCTGCCAGCCCGTCTCGCCGACAACGGCCTTCCAGATATGGGTGAGGTCCGGTCGGTGGGCGACCTTCTCGACGTAGAGCTCGTGCTCGTAGTGGTCTCCGCTCGGCGTCGCCTTGAGGTCGAAGACGAGGTCGGCGAGGTCCTGGAGGAGGCCGAAGACCGAACGGTCGTGCGCGATCGAGTGGGCGGCGATCAGGGCCTGGCCGCCGATCGTCTGGCAGCGGTGGCGGATCTGCCGCGCGACCGTCGTCACATCGTGGGGCTCGAGCACCTCGAAGAAGAAGTCGACCGAGTCGACGACGAGTCGGAACGGGCTGTCGATCGCGGCGAGGTCGGAGAGCATCCGGTTCGTGAGACTGAACGAGCCCGACGTGCGGACCTTCGGGCGAGCCTCCACGATCTCCCCCAGAGAGAGGCCGACCTCCCTAGCCCGCGCGACCTCGAGCCCTCGGACCAGCACCCGCTCGTAGTACTCGTCCGCCAGGTTGACGACCTTGATCGACCCCGGGTCCCAGCCGAAGTCCCGAAAGCGCTTCGTCACCTCCTCGGTCCGCTCGTAGGTGGTGTAGAAAAGCACGGGCACGTTCCCGACGCCCGCCTGGGCGAACTGTTTCGCGAGGAGCGGGGCGCCCGAGCCCGAGTGACCGGTCAGGAGCGCGAGCCATCCGGGGGGCAGGGCCGTCCAGAGCGTCTCGTCGATCTCAGGGATCCCGAAGATCCGCTGCGCTTCGGGCACGCCTACCGTCCTGCCCCCGCGACGTCGATCGTCTCGTCGACGACCAGGTTGAGCATCTGCTCGAGCCCCGTCTGCTCCTCTTCCGAGGTCTCGAGGACGAGCGTGAGCACCGACCGGCTCTTGAGATTGTTCAAAAGGATGTGAAAGAACTCCGAGAGAAGCTCGGGCGGATTGTGGATCGCGAGGGAGTTCACGCTGTCGATCACCACGATCGACCGAGGGTGCGGAAACTTGCGAAGGAGGTACTCGACGCGCAGCATGATCTCCTCGAGCGCACGGGGACTGTCGACGTACGTCGCGTTCGAGAGCGGGTTCGAGTAGTTCATCATGATGTGGCTGATCGCGTCCACGAACGAGATCCGGTCGCTTCCGACGTCGAGCGCCTGGGCGAGCGTCCAGACGAACGCCGCCGGGTTCGTCACGGCGACGTAGATCGTGTGGGCATCGGTCTCGCTGCCGACGTCCCGCAACGTCGCGTTCAACACAGCGAAATAGTGGTCGGCGTACTCGCGGGGGTCGAGTTTGAGAGCCACCGCGCTGCCGCTCGGGAGCGCCCGCAGGCGCTCGCCGATGTCGGCCGGCACGGACTAGACCCCTCCCTCGCGACCGCCTTTGAGGTGGGGTGCCATCAGGATCCCGATCGACGTGAGGTCGAGGACATACTGGGCTCGGGAGTGGGCCGTCCCGCGCATCTTCACGACCTGCACGACCCGCACGATGTCGCCGAAGCGTCGGGTGTTCCAGAGGAGGATCACGCCGTCGACGATCGCCTCTTCGACCCCGTGGAGGGAATACCGCGCTGGGTTGGGACCGATCTCGGAGACGAGCAGGGACGTGCAGCGGACGTCGCTGAGCTCCTGCCCGAGGCGGAGCATGAAGTCCCGGATCTGCTCGTCCTTGCGAAACCGGTAACAGACCGACGTGAGGCTATCGAGGACGAGGCGCTTCACTCCGAGCGAGCGAACGAGGTCGCTGATCGTCCGGATCAGGATGTCGACCTCCTCGCTGGAGAGCTCCTCCTTGCCGAGCCCGAGGCGGTCGTAGACGGCGGGTAGGTCGACGAAGACGAGGGACCCTTGATCGACCAGGTCCCGCCGAAAGAACTCGAAGGTCGAGAGGTTCTGGATCAGCTTCGTCGACGACTCGGTCACGGACAGGAACAGCGACCGCTCGCCCCGTTCGGCTCCCCGCACGAGGAACTCGAGACAGAGCGTCGTCTTGCCGGTCCCCACGCTTCCCGAGACCAGGACCATGTTGCCGCGCGGGATCCCCCCCTCGAGGATGTTGTCGAGCCCGGTGATCCCTGTCGCACACCGCTCGAGAGCGGTCGCGGGTGCCATCAGGCCCGCCTCCGGGGACCCCGATACGACGGGCTCGCCGCTCAGAGCCGGGGGGTCCCCTGACGGTGAATCCATCGGTGGTACGAGCCGCCCCGGGCGTATGAGGGTTGTGGGAGTGGAGAATCGGCCTACGGCGGAGGCGGGTCTTCGGGGGCGCCCGGAAGAGCGACCCGATCCGAAGCGAGAACCCAGAACGTCCCGTCGGCCGAGCGTTCCGTCTCCACGATTGCCCCCGCACGGCCGAGAACCGCCCCGGCCTCGCGCACGGCCCGGCCCGTCGGGTCGAATTCTCGGCGAAGCTCCTCCAGGGAGACGCGCAAGCGTTCGGGGGCGGTCGGCGCGCAGGCACGCGATTTCAGCTCCCGCAGAACGTCGGCGGCGGTGGCGCGCCTCGCCCCCTCGGCCGCGGGGTCGGAAGGTGGTCCCTCGCCTTCCCTCGATCCCATTGCAGGGGTCTCGGCGCCTTCGCCCCCGGGGGACCCACCGCCTTCGCGGGCGAGAGCGGGCCCGACTGCGTCGGGCGGACCACCCTCGGCAGGGGGACGGGGCACCCGGACCGTTCTGAGCCACCGCACGGTGTGCCCCTTTCCTAAGAGGACCGCAGCGTGACCCCGGGGGAGGGAGAGGATCGCCTCGGTCGAGAGCGCCCGGGAGGCCCGACAGAGCTCGTGCGCCTCGGAAGGCGAGCCGCGAAAGGCGACGAAGTCCGAGACGTTCGTCCAGACGGCGTCCGCGACCGAATCCGGAAGGGTCGAGATCGCCTGAGTCGCGAGCACCACGTGGACGTTGGACCGGCGGCCGAGACGCAGCATCTCGGCGAGGCTCTCGTGGGAGAACCACTGTGCCTCGTCAAGCAGGACGAACGTCTTCGAGGGGGTTGGGCGCGCGAGCAGTTCTGACCAGACGAGCGCGAGGTACACTGAAAGCAGGTACCGTGCGGTCGCTTCCCCGACACGGGAGGCACTTCCCGACACGATTACGACGCGTCCCGGGGCGACGAGCTCCCGGCTCGCAAGTTCGGGGGAACGAGCGCAGAGCATCCGCTCGAGGACCGGACTTCGCACGACCTCGTAGACGAGTCGTCGAGCGCCCTCGGCGTCCTCGGGGCGCTCCCGGATCCGGTCTCCCAGCTCGCGCAGAACGCCCCGCGACGCGTCCGGCACCTCGCGGTGAAGGCGGGCTCCCGTGGCGAGCAGCGTGTGGGCGTCCGTGAGCGTCCCTTGCTCGAGGGAGGCGGCCGCCCGGACCGCCCTCGTCAGCATCTCCTCGAGCCTCGGGCCCCAGAAGCTCGAGTCCGCGTACCGGCCCGCCCGCACTCGTCGAAGCGCATG
>JASHTB010000122.1 GCA_030040775.1 Thermoplasmata archaeon
GCGGTCTCTCCCTCGCAACCAACCCCGGAAAGGTCCTTCCAGATCGCCGCAAGGGGACAGCACCGTGTCCCGGGCGTGCGAAGGACCTTTCTCACCCTTTTCGAGCGAGCGGTTTTCATCGTTCGCCGGGCGGTGAACGGCCGACTCCCGGCCGAGCGTTCTGTGCTCGAACCCGTGAACGGCCCCGTGTCGCCCCCACCGTCCGTTCCGACGCCGAATCGCTCGATTCGCCCTCGGACCTCGACGGTTTTCGACACGAAGCCGCCGTCTGCCCCGGCCGGCCCGAGGTCCGCCTCTCCGGAACGCTGCGTTCTCGGGGAGCCCGACCCCCCTCGGTCGACCCTTACCGCCTAGCGCGTGGCGTCGCCCCGAGCTCGGGAACCTCGGTGGCCGCCGTCCCGTGAGCGTACGCTCGGCCGGACCGACCGAGGGTAGGCTCCCGGCGAGGGTGTTCGCCCGCGCCTGACGTCTTCCCGGCCCCTGGGCCGGATCCCCGCTCGTCCGAGTCCTGCGGCGGTCCGGCCGCGGGAGCGGGCCCTCGGACGACGGTGGCGGGATCCCTAGGGCATCCCGCCGGCGCGCCGTCGAACTCTCCCTCGTCGCGGCCCGCCGACGGGGAGGAGGAACTGTGCAACCAACGTGGAGACCGAAACGGACCAATCGAACCGAGTCGAACCCGTTCTCGACGAACCTGTTCCGGACCGCGACCGCTGGCCGGGTCGCCCCCTCGGCGCGCTTCGGCTGCCGATCGCCGGACCGTACCGTCCCTGGGCCCGGCTCTACCGATTACCGGACGGCCGGCTCCTGTGGCGGGTCCGCCTCTGGGAGGTCGACCGCGCGGTCGCCCGCACCGTAGAGACCGAGGTCCTCCGCACGTTTGCGCGAGAGAATCGGCTCCCGGCCCTTCTCGCCGCGATCGACGCACTGGTCGGCCGGGCTCGCGCCAGAGGCGAACCGTGAGCGCCGCAGAGACGCTCACCGTGCGGTGCCACGGACCGACCGCCCTGCGCCTGCGCTGGTACCGCTCGCTCGCCCAAGCTCTCGCCGCGACCGCTCCCCCCGCCGGCGTCCTCTTCGAGGCGACCGCCGAGAACCCGACCCCGGTCGCGACGGTGCGACCGCGCTCTCTCATCGAAACCGTGGCCGCTTCCCCCGGCGTTCGGGGTCTCGACCTCGAACGGTTTCCCGACGCCCCGCCGCTCGAGCCGCCACCGGGATGGAGCGGAGAGATCCGTCTTCTCGTACTGCCGTACCCGTTCGGGCCACCTCGCCCTCCGCCGTCCGTCCCGACGGACGCACCCGACCTCGCGCCGCTCGTCGGCCCTCGAGGGTGGGTCGGGTTCCAAACCGCCTGGGTTCGAGGAGCCCGCGGCGACGTCCGGGTCGCCCGCCGGTTCCGTCTTGCGACGCCGGACGAAACCGACCTCGACTGCCGGGTCGATGCCGTGTCGGTCGCCGTCGCCTTGGAGTGGGCGGGGGCGGTCGGAGGGGCGATGACGACCCGACGCGCTCCTCGAGGGTCGCTGCGCGACTGGCGCCGCGGCGGGCTCGCCCGAGTTCCGCCGGACGCTTGGGTCGTTCCGAGCGGACGACCGCTCGAGCGGACCGCGGAGTACCTCTGGAGCGAGCGCGCGGAGTCGGCCGGGGCGGTCGCGGGCCACCGGATCGTCTTCGGAGCGTCCGGAGCGGGGAAGACGACGTTCCTGGCCCGGCACGCGGCCGACCAGGCGAATCGGGGTAGCGCGGTCGTCGTGCTCGACCTCCACGGTGACCTCGCGCCCCTCGCCTTCCGTTTCCTAGGGGCCACAGCCCGAGCAAGGGCGGTCGCGGTCGATGCCTCGTCCCCTCCCGTACCCGGAGTCGCTGCGCTCGCTCCGGGCCCGGTACCCGAGGACCGGTCCGCCGCCCACCTGGTCGCCGCGTTGAAACGCTTGAGCCCGGACGGGACCGACCTTCACTGGGGGTTCCGCCTCGAGCGAATCTTCGACTCGTTCGTCCGAATCGTGCAGGAGTCGGACGGCTCGCTGGTCGACCTCTACGGGCTCCTCACAGACTCGTCGCTCCGCGAGGCCGCCCGCCTACGTACCCGGCGAAGCGACCTCGCCCGATTCCTTGAGGAGCTCGAACCGGTGCTCAAGCGCCAGCCCGACTTCCTCTGGTCGGCCGCGACGCGTCTTTCCAAGGTCGTCCTCGTTCCGGCGTTGCGCGAGCTCCTCGCCCCGTCCGACGGAGGGGTTCCGGTCGAGGAGATCCTCCTGGAAGGGCGCTCGCTGTTCGTGCGGATCCCGTTCGCGGTCTTGGGTCCGGAGGCGGCGTCGTTCGCGGGGACCCTCATCCTCGCCCGGCTCTACCTCGGACTGGCGGCCCGAAAGGAAGCGGGAAGCCCTCACCCGCCGATCCTGTTCGTCCTGGATGAGGTCCAGGGCCTCGCGCCTCGGCTCGTCGCCGAGCTCCTGACGGAGAGCCGCAAGTTCGGATTGCGCTCGCTCGTCGCGACGCAGTACCCCGACCGCCTCTCGAACGAGCTAAGGGGCGCGGCCGCGGGCTCGCTGACGGACGTCGTAGCGTTCCGTGTTCCGAGGCGCTCAGCCGGGTCGACCGGGGAGTGGGTCGGACTCACCCCGGAAGAGGCCGAGCGCTCCCTCCCGGGCCTTCCCGCCGGTCACGGCGTGCGATTCGACCCCGAGGCGGGGGTCGTCCGGGCGGTCCCTGCGGTCCCTCCGGGCCCGGACAACGGACTCGTCGATTGGGCGAACGCCTTGGTCACGACCCGAGAGGAGTTCGGACCCACCCCCGATCCTTCGGAACGGCTCCACGACGACCGTGACGTCGTCGACCGGATCCTCCTCGCGGTCCTCGCGGCCGAAGAGGAGGGCCGCCCGATCGCGGGAGACGGGGTCATCGCGGCCGCGCTCGCCCTCCCCGGGGTGCCTTGGCCCGCCGATCGGCTCGCCGAAGGCTGGAATCGGGCGGTCCGTCACGGCTTCGTCCGCCCCTCCTCCCTCGGTTCCTCGCTCACCCCGGCCGGGGAACGGGTCCTGGGCCTCACGGCTCCGACCGCCGCGTCGAACGAGAGCGCCGAGCACCGGGGGCTCCTCCTCGCGGCGTTCCGAGTCTTCGCGCGTCGCGGCTACCGGATCGAGATCCTGCGCCAGGGCCGGTTCGACACCACTCTGCCCGATGCCGTCTTTCGCCAGATCCCCGAGCGCTCGGCCGCGACGCCGGCCGAACTCGGCGAAGCGGTCGACCGGGCACGTCGGGGCTGGGCCTGGCGTTTCTTCTCGGGGCGGGACGTCTTCATCGAGGCGGAGGTCTCGGGGGCCCTGCGGCGAGAGCGGATCCGGCACGGATGGCGCAAGGCCCTCGCTCGAGGGGCGTTCGTTCTCTTCGTCGTCGGCGACGCCGTTCGAGCCCGTCGCGTTCGGGCCGCGCTCGATGCGATGGGCGTGCCGCGCGGTCGGGCCCAGGTGTGGACGCTTCCGGTCGTTCGTCGTACTTCGAGCCCAGGGGGAGTTGCGAACGAGTAAGAGCGGGGGCTCCTTGGTCGGGGACGTGCGGCTCTTCGTCGCGATCGAGGTCGGCTCCCTTCCCGGGGGAAATTCGGAAGCGCCCGAACACCTCACGCTCTCCTTCCTCGGCGACGTGCCGGACGAGCGGGTCGACCGGGTCTCTTCCGCCCTCGACCGGGCCACGCGAGGAGTCCCCCCGTTCGACTTGGTGCTCGAAGGGGTCGGTGCGTTTCCGTCGCGCGAGCGTCCCCGCGTCGTCTGGGTCGGAGCGACCCGAGGGGGTCAGGAGACCTCGGCCCTCGCCGGACGAATCGCCTCGGCGCTCGCGGCCGAAGGGTTCTCCCCCGAGCGGGAGCGGTTCGTGCCCCACCTCACGCTCTTCCGGGTCCGCTCTCCCGAACAGCGTCGCCGGGCCGCGGCGCTCCTTTCGGGGGCGGAGACGCCACCCCCTCCGCGCGCGCTCCGGGTCTCGGAGGTCGTACTGAAGGAGAGCACGCTCACCGCACGCGGTGCGATCCATCGGACCCGGGCGGCGTTCCGGCTCGGCCGACCTGAAGCGCCGGCCGGTCCGAACTAGCCTTCCGGTCACCGAGCCCGTTCTGCGAGGAGCCCGTCGACCCGCCACGTTCCACCCGCAGCACAAGGGGTTTCGAAATCCGATACGATTATGGTCGAGGAGCCCGCTCGCCCGCTGCCCTCGCCGTCCGGCGAGCACGCGGAGTCGCGGTGTCCGCTCCCCGCTTCCTCCGGTCCTGTCGTCCCGCGGCCCTCGGCCTGGTCGTGGCCCTCGCCGCCCTCGCCGTGCTCGGCGGGGCCTCCGCTTCGCCGCTCGGTCGGTCGGACCCCCTGCCGAACGCGGTCTCGGGCAACGGCCCGTGCCCTTCCCCCGGCGTACCGACAGAGATCTCGGGTACCGTGACCGTCGAAGGGGGACCCCTTCCCTCCACCTCGAACGACGGCGTGGCGGTCAGCGCCTCCTACTCCGTTCAGGTCGAGGTCCGGTACGTATCGAACGACTCGCTCGCGGAGGAGAACTGCACGCCGGAGCAGGAGTCGACGGTCACCAACGCGAGCGGAGGGTTCGCGCTCGCTCTCACGCTGCCACCGAACACCTGCAGCGCGGGCCCGAACGGGGAGGAGTGCACGTCGTACACCGGACCGTTCGGGCGGCTAGCGGTCGCCACGGAGAGCGTCCCGGCCGGCTACGGGCTCTCGGTCTCCGAAAGCGGCTCTTCGTTCGACCTCGTGTGGGTCGCCGACCTCGCCTTCCTCTCCATGACTCCCTCCTCTCCCCTCGCGACGATCGCGGGCGGAGGCTCCCTCGCGTACGTCGCCTCTCCCGAGATGGCGAACGGCTCCGCGAGCCCGCTCACCCCGACCTACTCCTGGTCGCTGAGCGGTCCGGGGTACCGCTTCTCGTCCTCCCCCGCCGGCGGTTCCGTTACGGTCGTCGCTCCCGCCGGCTGGTCCAACGGGACCCTCACGGTCAACGCTACGGCGAGCGTCGACTCAGAGCCGTTCGTCGCCCCTAACGTCACGGTCGGTCTCGCGACCGTGCCCACCACGGTCACCGGAGGAGGCGTCAACCGAACGACCGTCGACGCGGGGGGGACGGTCGCCCTGAGCGCGAACGCTACGGGGGCGGAGGGGTACGCCTACTCCCTCTCCGTCGCCTCCGGGCTTTCGCCCGAGTCGTACGCCACCGGTTGCACGACGACCCCGGTCTCTTCGTCCGAGGTCGACGTCCGTTGCGCGACCGACCTTCTCTTCCCGGATCCGGGGAACGGAACGGTCTCCGCCGCCGTATCGAACGGCCCCTCGTCGGCCGCGTGGGTCTCTTCTCTCCTCACGGTCGCCCCTCCTCCGGCGGTGAGCCTCGTGCCCTCCACACCGGTCGGCTACGCAGGGAGACCGCTCCCGGTCGAGGTGCGGGCCGCGGCGGGGGTCGCTCCGTACGTCGACGCGTGCTTTGACCCGGGGTTCGGAGCCCCTCTCTGCCGTTCGGGCTCGGGAGCTATCTTCTCGTTCGCCCCGACCTACCCCGCTGTCGGGAACTACACGGCCCGGGCGTGGCTCGTCGATGCGACCGGGACGAACCGCTCACTCTCCGCCGAGGTGCGGGTCGTCGCGCCGCTCGCGGTCGGCCCGCTCTCGGTGGGAGGTGCTCTCCTTTCGGCCGGCGTCTCGGTCGCACTCTCGGCGACGGTCGCGGGCGGAGCGTTCCCCGCCGAGGCGTGGTGGAACGCCTCGGACGAGGCGGGGCCGATCGCGACCGTCCCGGTAACGGGGGACGGAGCTCTCGCGGTCGAGTTCCAGCCCCCGGCGGCCGGGCCCGCTCAACTCACGCTCACGGTCGTAGACGACCTCGGGTCGGTCGCCGAGGCGAACCTCACCGTGCCGGTCGGCCCCGGACCGGTCGCCACCGTCGCCCCCGTGCCACCGGACTCGGGCGCCTCGGCGCTCGTCGGCCGGCCGGTGTCACTCGAGTGGAGGGCATTCGACGCGTTCGGGGAGGCGGTCCCGACGTTCAGCGCGCCGGTCGACCTCGTGGTCCAGAGCGCGTCGGGCCAGGCCGCCCTCTCTTGGGTGAACCTCTCGACCCTGGGGGCGCTCTCCTCCTCGCCGGAAGGGTCGTTCGCGATCCCGGCCTCGGCGTGGGCGGACGGCGTCCTTCCGGTCACGTTCACCCCGGCCGAGTCGGGGTCGCTCACGGTCGCCCTCGAAGGGTCCGCCCTCCCCGGAGGGGCCGCCTCGGTATCGGTGAGCGCCGAGCCGGACCTCGACCACCTTCGCCTCTACGACCCGGTCGTCCAGAGGCCCGGCGGCGACACGAACCGGACGTTCTGGCACGTCTCCGACCGGTTCGGGGACCCGGTTCCGGGAGCGTTCGTCACGGTTCAGTTCGCACTCTCCGGCGGGGAGAGCGTGACCGTCCTACCGGTCGGGTGGTACGGTGGTGGAGGGACGGGCGTCTGGCTCAACTACTCCCTCCCTGCCGGGACCGTCGGGATCGTACGGATCCTCGACCTCGCGGGCGACGTCCTCTACGGTCCTGTTCGGCTTCCCTCCTTCCCTTCCCCCAGTGTTCCTGTCGTCCCCCTCACGGCGGCGAGCGGCTCGGGAGGGCTCGCGGCCGCGGTCGCCGGCATCTCCGTCCCCTACCTCGCTCGGCGTCGCGCGAAGCGGGCGCGTCCGAGGAGCGACGAGGAGGAGCTGCGCCGCTTCGCCGAAGGGCGCGCCGTGGCGACCGAGGTCGTCCGCTCGCTCGGTCCGGCCGACGCGCTCGCGATTCGAGCGGCGTGGGTCGGGGAGACGCCTGCGGCCGCCGAGTTCGAGGAGTGGCTCGCCTCCCTGGTCGCGGACGGGACGCTCACGGAAACGACCGGGCGGACGGGCACGGTCGAGTACGTCCTCCCTCCGGAGGTCCCCGACGGGCCTCCCCGAGTGGTCGTGGACGCCGACGCGCTCGAGCGGGCAGTCGCCCGGCGCGACGCGGCCGTGCGCGAGGAAGAGCCGGCGGCCCGTTAGGCCGGAGGGCGGCCGACCAGGTCGTAGTACCGGTAGGCCGCCTCACCGGCGGCAAAACAGTACTTCAGGGTCGTGAAGCCGCTCTTGAGCTCCGCCGCTTGCCGAGCGACCTCCTCCGTCGGACGGCCGCGGTGGAGCAGGCCGTCGAACAGCTCGGCGATCCGCTCCATCTCCTTCGGCCCCATGCCGACCCGGGTCACCTCGGGGGTCCCGAGACGGACCCCACCCGGGCGCTTCGGGCTCTTGTCTCCGGGAAGGAGGTTCTTGTTCGCGATCACTCCGGCGTCCGCGAGCCGACGGGCGACCGCTTCCCCTCCCCCCTCCTTCTCGACCCGGACGGCGAGTGTGTGCGAGCGGGTGAACCCGAGGTCCGCAGCGAGGACGTCGAAGCCGCGGTCGTGGAGCGCCTGGCCGAGCGCGCGGGCGTTCTCGATGATCCGGCGGGCGTACTCGCGCCCGAACTCGAGATGCTCGGCGAGGCTCACCGCGAGGGCGGCCATCTCGTTCAGGTGGTGGTTGCTCGTGACGCCGGGGAACGCCCCGGATTGGAGGCGTTTGACGAGCTCGGCGTCGTCGGTCTCGGCGAGAAGGATCCCGTGCTGGGGTCCCGGGAGCGTCTTGTGGGTCGACGCGCTGATCACGACGCACCCTTCGCGCAGCGGGTCCTGGAACTCCCCGCCGGCGATGAGGCCGAGCACGTGGGCCCCGTCGTACCAGCCGCGGGCCCCGACCTCCTCGAGCGTGGGCTTGAGCTCCTCGAGCGGCATCGGGAAGAGGAACAGGGAGAGGCCGAACAGGCAGAGCTTCGGGCGCACCGCCCGCAGGATCTCGCGCGTCCGCGCGACGTCGAGCGTCATCCGTTCGGCGTCCCACGCATAGTAGACCGGTTTCACCCCGCGAAGCCCGAAGGCGCCGAACGCGGCGCTCGAGATGTGCGCCCCGTCCGCGAGGCGGCTCGTCCCCACGAGGTCCCCCGGCTCGGCGAGGGCCTTCAGCACGGCCAGGTTCGCGACCGTGCCCGAGATCGGGCGCACGTCCGCGAACGAGCAACGGAACAGTCGCCGCGCGAGGTCGAGGCAGAGGTTCTCGACCTCGTCGACCTGCTCGTTCCCCTCGTAGTACCGCTCCCCCGGAAGACCCTCCGCATAGCGGGAGTGGAAGTCGCTGATGAGCAGCTCCTTCGCGTACGGGCTCAGCAGGTTCTCGCTCGCGATGAGGGGGATCGACCGCTCGAAGCGGGCCGAGTGGCGCTCGACCAGGGCGCGGACCTCCGCGACCTTCCCGGCCATCTCCCCGGGGGACGGGGTGGCCGGGGCCCAGCCCGAGGCCCCCACCCCTCCGCTTCCACTGGAACCGCCGCGACCCGACCCCATCGACCGCGCCCCTCCGGGCATCGCTCCCGGCCTCGCCCACGCACCCCCTCGAGGCCATATAGGGAGCGTGGCCGTCCGCGCTTTCCATGCCGACTCCGCCCCAGTCTTCCGGGACCCGGGTACGTCCCTGGCCGGTAGAGCGCCGGTTCTACGTACCGTACCACGACATCGACGTCCAGGACCACTTGAACCACGCCGCCTACTTTCCCTACATGGAGACGCTACGCTGCGACTACTACCTCCCCCTCCTCGGCTCGCACGACCCGACGAAACTCGACATCATCATCGCCGAGGCGAGCTGCCGGTACCTCGCCGAGGTCACCTACGGCTCGGAGCTCCTCGGAGAGGTCGCTCCGGCGTCTCCGCTCGGACGAACGAGCTTCACGCTACTTTACCGGTTCACGATCGCGGGCACGGCCACGGTCTCGGCCCGCGGCCGGACGGTGCTCGTCTGCTACGACTACGAGAGGAGCGAAAAGAAACCGATACCGCCCGAGCGCCGCTCCCGGCTACAGCGGGACCTCGTTGACCCGGCGAGCGAAGGCTGGTAGGGATTTCCACTGGAAACAGGGGGGTGGGGGGGCCGCAGGGTGTATACCCCAGAGCCGGAACCCTCAGTACGCCGGGTGGATCGCGTCGTTTCGTGGGAGCGGGGGAGGCCACGGGATCGGCTCGATGAACGCCGGATCGTCGCGGACCGTCTCGACCCGGTAGAGGACCCCGGTCCCCTTGAGCGCCTCGCGAACCTGAAGGAGGCGTCGGTGGAACTCCTCTTCCGTCTGCCACTCGAACGCGAGGTCGTGCGGTCCGATGATGAACGAGAGACCGGCCTCCTTCTTGAGACGCTTTGAGATCTCGAGCGGCGAGAGGCTCTCCGCGCTGAAGTATAGGTCGACGTAGCTGTGCATCGGCGCGAAAGTGTAGAGAGAAACGCGAGGACGGTCTACTTAAATCTGAGGCCCGGGACAGCGAGGTCAGCGCTCCGGTTTCGGTGGCGGCGTGCTAGGCCAGCAGGATTGCCGTTCGGACGGACCCCGCGGTGACCCCGGGTGCTCCTCAGCCCCGTCACCCCGCCAGCGTCGACGGGTCACGGTAAGGCTGCTCCCGTCAGGACCTGACCCGTTGTCCGTGATGGATAACCGCTAGAGCGCTCCTCCGAGCGCCCGTCGCGGTGCCCGCGGCCCAGCGGAACAGAGCGTCGACGGAACACCTCGAGACGTGGAATCCGCCCGAACGTCGCTCCTGCCTGTCACCCCCGCTAAGGACGGTTTCGGTGTGTAAGGGGACGCCCAACCCCCCGGTCTAGCCTAGCGTACCGAAGACGACAGGACTGCTACATAGCCCTTCGTCTTTCGGGTGGAATATTCCCCCGGGCCGGCTTCCGCCGTCCGGGTCGCGTCCTGCTCACCGTCGCCCCCGGCCCTTCAGCCGTCCTGGAGGGCGGGCGCTCGCACGCCTCTTCGGAACGCTCACCCCGAGGTGCCCCAAGAGGCGGTGGTACTCGGTTCGGGTGACCCAGAAGACCCTGAGGTACTGTCGGAGATAGCCATCGGGAACGCCAAGCCGACGGGCCTCTCGAAGCGAGAACGCGTACCCTTCGATCTCCGTCGGTCGGTCGACGTACGGAACGGCGAGCCCGGGCCAGAGCTCGCGCCCGTCCTTTCGCTGGAGGATGTGGAGGAACTCGTGAAGGACGTCGAGATATACGTCGAGGACAGGGCTCTCCGTCAGGTGAGCGCGGGCGACGACGATCTCCTCCTCGGGGCTGGTGATCATCTCGAAGCCCGCCGCCCGGATCTCGGCGGGGACGGTTCGCGGGGCGAGGTACATGTAGCCCCGGCCGTCGTAGATCCGTGCGAAGCTCGTCCGGGCGACCTCCCGGTTGGTTTCGAGCACTCCCGGGTAGTCGCGGAAGGGAGGCACGTCGGTGAGCCCCCCGAACACGTCGAGCAAGGGATACTTTCCCGCGGGCTTCTCGCGGTCGAGCCGGAACGCGTCGGGGACCGGAAATCGGCCTCGACCTTCCATCGCCCTCGGCCCCGAAACCTCCCTCCGGCGCGGTCGTCCGTCGCCCGTCAGACCTCGGCCGTCGAGCGAGGGAAGACGGCGGGCGAGAACCTGACGGCCCCGGCCGGGACCGTCCAGGAGAAGCACCGGTAGGTCAGTTGGCCGGCCTGCACGAGCGGGTCGGCCTCGGCGAACCGCTCTACCTCCTCCGGGCTCTCCCGGAAGATCGCGAGGCCCCGGGTCGCCGGGTCGGGCCCGCCGACGAACGGCCCGGCGGCGAGCAGGTGACCGTCCTCGTGCAGCTTGGCAAGGTGGGCGAGGTGCGCGTCCTGGAGCCGGTCCGCCTCGGGTCCCTCCGCGAAAGGAGCCTCCCGTCGCCGCACGAGCAGGCCTACCGTGAACTCCTCGAAGCGCATGCGCGCGCCGAGCCCCCGCCCTCTCAAAATGATTCTCCTGTTCCCGCGACCGCCGGGGGCCTGTCGGCCGACTCGTCCACGGGCTAACGGATGTGCTCGAGGCTGAACGAGCCGAGGTTGAACGCGCGCTTGCTGAACGTGTATCCGACCCAGGCCCGGGCCTGCGCCTCGCCGAGGCCCCTGACCGCGAGGAACGTCTTCATCTGCTCGACCTTGAGGTTGAGCGACCCGTCGACCATGTGCTCGAGCGTCTCGAGGTCCGACTCCGAGTGCATCCCGCTTTCCAGGACGTAGTAGCCCACGGCCCCGTCGAGCTTGCGGCGACCGATGAACGGCTGAAGGAACCGGAACGAAGAGGCGGTGTCGAGCATCGCGGTGACGGTCGAGACCGACTCGAAGATGAGCCGATACGTCGGGAACTTCTCCTTGAGCTCCTCGCCGAAACCGGTGACGGTCTGGGCGAGCTGGTCGAGCACCCCCTTGTCGCTCGGCGAGAGCAGGCGGACGATCGGGCTCGACTGGGCCACCCCGACCTGGCGCGAGTAGAGGTCGACGTAGCGGACCATCGCCTTCTTCTCCGCCTCGGGAAAGCCGGGATACAGGGCCGCGAGGTCGTCCCGGACCTGCTGGTAGGTCTTGTCGGTCACGACCCAGATCGACGGGATCCCGGTCCGGAGCCCCTCGATGGAGAAGAGCCGGGCGAGCGTGTCCTTTCCGGTGTGGGACGGGCCGTTCAGGAGGACCTGGCTCCCGGGCGAAAACCCTCCGTACAGGAGGTCGTCCAGGCGCCGGATGCCACTCTTCACCTTCACCTCGGCCCCGGTCGCGGTCGCCTCCTCGCGCGCCTGGTGTGCCTCGGCCGCTCCCTCGCCGGCCGCGCTCATCGCTTCGAGGTCCGCGAGACGGGTCGCGATCTGGCTCTCGCGCGCTCGGAGCTCCGCCTCCTTCTGGGCGAGCTCGCGACGCAGCTCGTAGAGCCGACGCGTCTCGTCGGTCGCGATGCTCGTCCCGGTCGTCGCGACCTCGCGCCGGACCTCCTCGAGTCGGCGGGCCTCGATGTCGAGGGCCTGGCGCCGGGTCCCGAGCTGCTGCTCGGACTGGGCGAGGTCGCGCTCACGGACCTCGATCGGGCCCCGGCGGCGCTCGAGCTCCTCGGCGCTCAGACGGATCTCCTCGAACCGGGAGCGAAGCTCGTTCTCGCGGGAGATGAGGTCCTTCTCCCGCTGGCTGACCTCGTCGAGCCGGCGGGTGAGCTCCTCGGCCAGCGGGGCGCGCTGCTGGGTGAGGAGCGCCTCGCGTTCCTTCGCGCGCTCCACTTCCCCGGCGAGGCTCCGCATGTCTCCCTCGAGCTGGACGATCCGACGGCGCAGTTCCGTCTCCCGCTCGACGTACTCGGCCTCGCGCCCCGTGAACTCCTCGCGCAGATGCTGCTCGAGCTCGCGCTGGGTCCTCTCGACGTCCTCGGACCGGGACGTCGCCCGCTCCGCGCCGTTCGCCCCCGACGCACCGCCGGACCCCGGCGCCGACCGGGGCGCCCCCACCCCCTCGAGAGCGAGCATGCGGAGCTTGAGCTCGGCGATCTCATCCTCCTTGGCGCGGAGCGCGACCTCGCGCTCCTTGGCCTCCCGGGACCGGACGTACTTGATGACGGCGATCGAGCCACGCTTCACGTGCTCGACCTCGTCCTCGAGCGTCTTGCGCTTCGTGCGCTCGTCGTAGAGCTGCCGGTGGAGGTCCTGAACCTCCTGGATCATCGACGACGGGTCGAACTGGTCGGTCTTCACCCGGTCGAGGAGACCGGTGAGCCACCGAACGACGGTCTCCTCCCGCTCGAGGATCGGGGCGGGGGTGCCCTCTCCGGCCGGCCGGACGGCCGGCCCGGCCTCTGCGGAGACCGGAGCGGACGGCACGACCGGAGCCGTGGAGGCCGGCTCGCTAGAACGGATCCAATCCTCCATCGCGTGGTCGTCCCCTTCGACCCATTTCCTCAGCACGTCGGCCGACTCCTTCGGCGCGGCCGGCAGTTTGCGTCGCCGCGAGCGCTCCGGGCGACGGACCGTCCCGACCCATCGCTCGACGATGCGGTCGGAGTCGACGGTCGCTTCGGGCGCGGCCGCCTCGCCCGCCGAGGGCGTGACGCGATGAATCCGGGCGACCTCCTCGGCCGGGATCCCGGCGCGGTCGAGGTCGGCCGCCGAAGCCTCCCGGGCCGACTCGGGCGAGGTCAGGCCGGCTCCGAGCAGCCGTTCGGCCGTGTCGGGCCGCACCCCGAGCGCGCGCGCGAGGTCGTCCGCGGTCCAGGAGTTCTGGGACCCCGGCCGGGCCGAAGAAGCGCCTGAGGTCGATCCGTCCATAGGGAGGGGGTGGTACTAGCGGCGCGAGGGGTCTTAAGCGCTGGGTCGGGGGCGCGCGCTCCCTCGGCCCCTCTCGGGCAGCCCGGGCGTGCGATAAATAGCGCGGGCCCTCACCGGGCCGTGGACGTCGCGGAGCGGGTCGCCCGAGTCACGCGGAACACCGAGGAGGTCGTCACCCTCGAAGAGCTCTCGGCCCTCTTCGCCCGCGAGAGCCGGCCCCGATCGTACATCGGGTTCGAGCCGTCCGGTCCGTTCACGGTCGCTCACCTGATCACGATCCGCAAGGTCCTCGACCTCGTGGACGCCGGGTGCGACGTCACGGTGTTCCTGGCCGACTGGCACGCGTGGATCAACGACAAGCTCGGCGGCGACCTCGAGCGGATCCGGGCCGCGGGCCGCACCATGCAGGCGACGTTCGAGGCGTACGGAGCCGGCCCCGAGCGCGTCCGGTTCCGATGGGCCCACGAGCTCGTCGCGTCGTCCGACTACTGGGCTCGGGTCGTCCGGGTCGCGAAGGCGACGAGCCTCGCCCGCAGCAAGCGGGCGATGTCGATCATGGGCCGGGGCGAGGAGGAGGTGAACCTCGACACCTCGCGCCTGTTCTACCCGGCGATGCAGGCGGCCGACATCTTCGAGCTCCCGGTCGACCTCGCCTACGGCGGCATGGACCAGCGGCGCGCCCACGTGCTGGCGCGGGAGGTGGCCCACCACTACGGCTGGCCGGTGCCGACCGCCATCCACACCCCGCTGCTCTCCTCTCTCACCGGAGGCGGCCGGATGGACCCGGTGGAAGGTCGACTGGAAGGCAAGATGTCGAAGTCGGACCCCCGCTCGGCGATCCCGATCCCGTCCTCGAGCGAGGAGGTCGCCGCGCGGATCGCCCGGGCGTTCTGCCCGGCGAAGCAGCTCGAGGGAAACCCGGTGATCGAGGCGGTCCAGTACATCGTCTTTCCGTGGGAGGGTCGGCTCTTGGTCGAGCGGGCCGCAAAGCACGGCGGACCGCTCGCGCTCTCCGACCCCGCGACGTTCACGAAGGCTTGGACGAAAGGGGAGCTCCATCCGCAGGACCTGAAGGAGGCGGTCACCGCCTCCCTCGACCGACTCCTCGAGCCGGCGCGGCGGTACTTCCGTGCGCATCCGGAGCTCTCGCCCGCCCCTGCGGACCCTCCCCGGACCTCGTGAGAACGGCTTGGCGCGCCGGCATCCTTAAGTATCTCGCGCCTTCCGACCGGCCCCACCCGTGAGCCGAGGACCCCCGCGGGGTTCCGCTGACGCGAGGAACCATGGCGCGACCGATTTACGTACGGTTTGAGACCCCGAGTGACGTTGCCGACAAGGCCCTGCAGCTCGTGCAGGTCGCGAGCGAGACCGGGAAGGTGCGCGTCGGCACGAACGAAGTGACGAAGTCGAGCGAGCGTGCTGAAGCCAAGCTCGTCGTGATGGCCGAGGACGTCGACCCGGTCGAGATCCTCGTCCACATCCCGATGCTCTGCGAGGAGAAGCGGATCCCCTACCTCTATGTCCCGAAGAAGCAGCGGCTGGGACAGTCGGCCGGCCTCACGAAGTCGGCGGCCAGCGTGGCGGTCGTGGAGCCCGGCGAGGCGAAGGGCCTCCTGGACGAGCTCACGAGCACCTTTCCCACGCTGAAGAAGTAGGTCGTCCGGCGGCGGAACGGTCGAGGTCGCACGATGCCGGAGGAGAAAGGTTCGCCGGCCGAGGTCGTCGAGCTGGTCGGCCGGACCGGGATGGCCGGCGAGGCGACCCAGGTGAAGGTCCGGGTCCTCGCCGGGCGCGACCGGGGCAAGATCATCACGCGGAACGTGGCAGGCCCGATCCGTCTCGGAGACGTCCTCATCCTGCGGGAGACGGCGCGCGAGGCCCGGAAGCTGTCGGTCCGCTAGGGGCGCGCACCGATGGTCGTCAAGCGTCAGTGCTCGTTCTGCGCGGCCGAGATCGAGCCGGGGACCGGCACGATGTTCGTCAAGCGGGACGGGACCGTCTTCCACTTCTGCTCCTCTTCCTGCCGCAAGCAGCAGCTCGAGCTCGGGCGCGTCGGCCACCGGTTCAAGTGGACCCGCGCGCACGCGCTCAAGATCGCGGCGGACCGCTCCTCCGCGGAGAGGCCCTCTGTCGCCGCCGCGCCCCGAGGACCGACGACCGCGAAGCAGCCGGCGCGCGCCCACGCTCCGTCGCGGGCCGGGGCGGCCGCCGGGGCGAAGGAGGCCACCGGGACGAAGGCGGCTGCCTCCGCCGAGGTAGCCGCGCCCGCTGCGACGCCTCCCTCTGAGCCGGCCGGACCTCCGGCCGAGGCTCCTGCTCCTTCGGAGGAGAAGCCGAAGCCGCGCGCCCGAACCCGGAAGAAAACGGCAAAGCCTCCTGAGAAGGCCGACAAGGAGTAGCGGCTACCATCGCCGGCCCATCCTCCAGCGTGCGCGTCCACGAGAATCGGTAAACCTTCCCGCGGCCGGTTTCGGCCTCGATGGCCGCGGACGACCGCTGGACCTCTCCCTCCGAGCTCGCGGACTATGCCTACTGCCCCCGGTCGCACTGGTACGGTAGGCGCCCACCGCCCGGGGGACCGAGCGGCGGGTCGACCGAACGCAGCCGGGCGGGGCTCCGATACCATCGACGGGTGCTGACCGCGGAACGCCACCGTTCGGAGCGGGGGACGGCCTATTGGGCCGGGGTCGTCGTGGGCGCGGTCCTCGTGCTCGTCGGGTTCGTATGGGTCCTTTCGTACTTTCGCTCCTAGGGTCCCCGCTGGGGGGAGTCGTCCTCCTCCTCGTGGGACTCTTCCTCGCCGGATGGGGCGCTCGTGCCCTCTCCGACCGCCGCCGGGACGGTCGGCTCGGGAAGCTCGTCGCGGTCGATGCCGGGTCCCCCGTCCTCCTGCGGTCGGACCGTTACCGCCTCCAGGGCCGTCCGGACGTCCTGCGCCGAACCTCCGACGGGACCGTGGTCCCGGTGGAGGTCAAGAGCCGCCGAAGCCCGCGGGGTGGGCCGAGCTATTCCCACCTCGTCCAGGTGTGGGCGTACTGTCTGCTCGTCGAGGAAACGACCGGGCGCACCCCGCCGTTCGGCATCCTTCGCTACGCGGACGGAGAGTTCCGGGTCCGGTGGGACGACCCGGCCCGCAAGGAGCTCCTTGCGCTCCGCGAGGAGGTCGCCCGGCCGTACGACGGGCGCGCAAACCCGTCGCCCGAACGCTGTGCGCGGTGTCGGTGGGTCGAGGTCTGTGACGTCCGGGCCCGAGGCTAGACCCGGAACTACCGAAGGCGGCTGAAGTACACGTCGGTACGGTACGCTAGCCGGATCGTGCGGCGGCCCCGCGTGACGGGGTCGGTGGCGAGGAGCCGGCGCACCTTCTCCGAGACCGCCCGCCGCTCGGCGGCGGGAAGCACCGCGATCGTGCTCACCGAGAGGGTGCGCTCGACGAACATCGACGGGGTCCCCTCCTGGAAGTGACGGAAGGCTCGGTGCTCGAGCGGCCGGAATCCCGTCCCTTTCTCCGAAAACGCCCGGGCTAGCACGACGCGCCGGTACCGGCGTCCGGTCGCCTCGCGCCAGACGGGAGCTCCCCCGCGCTCGGCCGCGACGATCTCGGAGAGGCGTCGGGACCACCCGACCGACTCGTCGCGGGTGTTCCAGACGAGGCCGAGACCACCCCCGGGACGCAGCACGCGCCGGATCTCGCGCAGGGCCGGTCGGGGGCGGAACCAGTGGAACGCCTGAGCGCAGACGACCGCGTCCGCAAACCCCCTCGGGAGCGGGATCCGCTCGGCGGTCCCGTCGAGCACGGGCACGTCGGGGACCGTTCGCTCGAAGACGCGACGCATGCCGGCCATCGGCTCGACCGCGATGCGCGCCGCTCCGAGGGGCGCGAGCGCTCGCGTGAACTTCCCGGTCCCCGCGCCCAGGTCGACCACGGTCCGGCCCGGGCCGATTCTGAGCGCGCGACCGAGGCATCGGACGGCCTCGGCCGGATAGTCCGGGCGTCCTCGCTCGTACGTCTCCGCGGCCCGGTCAAATCCACGGGCGATCGGATGGGTCCGGGCCCGGCGCAAGGGCATGGCCGCTCGGGCCTACGCCTCCGGGAGCGGCGGGGAGCGGGGCGGCTCGGCCGGGGCCGACGCTAGCTCTTCGTGCGCCGAGCGGACCCCTACCGCGCGACCGAGGAGGAGGCCGACCGAGACGCCGAAGAGGAGGTCGATGACGATCAGCACGAGGAGGAGGACGGTCGGGAGCGAGGTCGGCAGGAAGAACGAGGTCGTCGAGGCGAGGCCGAAGATGAACAGCTCGACGGTGAATCGCACGACGAACAAGACGAGCGAGAGCACCGGCACGACCCACGGAAGCCGGTAGTACTCGCGCCCGTCCTCCCGACGCTCGAACCGAACGATCCGGCGCACGAACGGAGTCGAGAGAACCGCGGCGGCGGCGACGACGGCGCCGTAGGGGAGCACCAGGGACTCGGCGTACATCCCCCACGCGGAGGTCGCGGCATAGATCGTGATGAAGGCGAAGAGGACGAACAGGAGGACGTAGAGGCCTGAGTAGACGAAGAGCCGCGCGGCCGAGTACCGCATCCCCCGGACCATCCTGTACGTGCGGCGCGCAAGGAACAGGAAGACGATCGCGAGGACGACGAGCGTCGACTCGTCGCTCGGAGAGAGGGTCAGGGCCATCGGGGTAGCGCGCGAAGCGGTCGGTCCTACAAATGCTTCGACTCCGGGCGGAAACCAAGGGCACGGGTCCCGGACCGGTCGGTCGCCCGGTCGCGAAACCTTTACCCGCCAGCGCGGCTCGGCCGCCCCGATGGTGGAAGGGAGCCTCGAACGCACGCTGTTCGTGGTGAAGCCGGACGGGGTGCGACGCGGGCTGGTCGGGGAGATCCTGGTCCGCCTGGAACGCAAGGGGCTCAAAATCCTCGCGATGAAGACGCTCCGGGTCGCTCCGGAGCTCGCCCAGCGGCACTACGCCGAGCACGAGGGCAAACCGTTCTACCCGGCGCTGATGCAGCACATCACCTCCGGCCCCATCGTCGCGATGGTCCTCGAGGGGCGATCGGCGATCGCGGTCGCGCGACTTGTGATCGGGGCTACGAACCCCCAGCTCGCCGCGCCCGGCACGGTGCGCGGCGACCTCGCCTTGGGCCTCACGCCGAACCTCGTCCACGCCTCCGATTCCGCGGAGTCGGCCCAGCGGGAGATCGCCCTCTACTTCGAGCCGGAAGAGCTCCTCGAGTACTCGCGGGTCGGCGAGGAGTACTTCTAGGCCGATGGGCTCGACGGTCGACGACGCCGTCCGGGCGCTCGCGGCCGGTCGACTCGTCGTCTATCCGACCGACACCGTGCTCGGCCTGGGAGCCCGGGCCTCCGACCGCGCCGCGGTCGGCCGGCTCGAGCAGGCGAAGGGGCGGCCGAGCGGGCAGCCGATCTCGGTCGCCGTAAGCTCGCTAGCCGAGGTCGAGGCCTTCGCGGACGTTTCGGCGCGCGCCCGTCGCTTTCTTCGAACCCACCTTCCGGGCCCGTACACCGTCCTCGTCCGCCCGTCTCCGCTCGCCCGAGCGCGGCTCGTCCCGCGCGTCTTCGCCTCGAGCGGGACCGTCGGGCTCAGGCTCCCCGACCACCCGGTCGCCCGCGAGCTCTCGCGCCGCGTCGGACCCCTGACGGCGACGAGCGCGAACTACCACGGCGCGCGCCCCTGCCGGACCGTCCCAGAGGCCCGCCGGGTCTTCGGCTCCCGGGTCGCTGTCTACCTCTCGGAAGGGTCGGCGGGCTCGGGCGTACCCTCGACCCTCGTCGACCTCGTCCGGGAAGAGCCGCACGCGATCCCTCGGAGAAGGTGACCGTGGCACGCTACCCGGAGGACCTCGACCGATGGCGGCGCGCCGGACGGATCGCGGCGGAGGCGCGCGAGCTCGGCCTGCGCCGGGTCGTTCCGGGCGCCCGTCGGCGGGACGTCGCCGAGGCGATCGAGGCCCGCATCCGCGACGCGGGGGCCGAGCCGGCGTTCCCCGCGAACCTCTCTCGGAACAACGAGGCCGCCCACTACACCCCGTCGCCGGACGACGAGGCGGTCTTCGTCGAGGGGGACCTGGTCAAGGTCGACGTCGGGGCCCACCTGGACGGGGCGATCGCCGACACCGCCGACACGGTCGAGGTCGGGGGGTCGCGCCGGTGGGAGAACCTCGTCCGCGCGGCCCGGGAGGGTCTGCGCGAGGGGATCGCGCACGTTCGTCCGGGAGCCCCGGTCGACGAGGTCAGTCGCGCCGTCGCCTCCGCAATACGGGCTCGGGGGTTGAAACCGATCTCGGACCTCACGGGGCACTCGATCGAGCGCTACCTGCTCCACGCGGGCAAGGCGGTCCCGAACGTGCCGGGCGCGAGCGCCGCCACGTTCGAGGAAGGGGAGGTGGTCGCGATCGAGCCGTTCGCCACCAACGGCGAGGGACGGATCGCGAACGGGCCGTTCGGAAACATCGCGCGGTTCCGGCGCGACCCCGGCCCGAGCGACCCCGGGGTCGCCGAACTGTTCGCCCGGTTCCGAACGCTTCCGTTCGCCGTCCGCTGGGTGGCCCGGCCCGAGGAGCAAGCGGCGCTCCGCCGGGCGCGGCGGGTCCTGCAGACGTACCCGGTCTTCCTCGAGCGCGGCCACGGATTCGTCGCGCAGGCGGAGCACACGGTCCTCGTCGGGCCGTCCGGAGCGGAGGTTCTCTCCGCGCTCCCGGCGTCCGCCCTCGCCTAGCCTAGCGTCGCGGGTTCTCCCGTTCGCTCCGCGCGATCGCGGCGCCCTTCACCATCGACTCGAGCTTCGCCCGGGCGACCGCGAGAGAGCGGGTGCGGAGCCCACAGTCCGGGTTCACCCAGATCCGGTGGGGGTCGCCGAGGTACTCGCTCGCTCGACCGATCCGGGAGGCGACGACCTCGGGGGACTCGACCTGGTCGCGGTGTACGTCGAGCACGCCGAGGCCGACCTCGCGCGTGTCGCCGTACTCGCGCAGCGCCTTCAGGACCTCGTAGCCGTCGTGCCCGTCCGAGTCGCGGTTCGCGAACTCCCACGCCCACTGGCGACATCGCTTCGCCTCGAGAAGCTTCGGCAGGAGGTCCCGGTAGTTCGAGTAGCAGATGTGCATCGTGAACTCCGCATCGAGCCCTTCGGTGGCCGCGTTGAACCCCTCCACCACGAGGTCCGCCTCGTCCGGGTGCGTGCCCGCCGCCGGCTCGTCGACCTGGACCACCCGACAGCCGTGGTCGATCAGGGCCTGGATCGTCGGGCGGAGCGCGCGGCGGGCAAGGTCGACCACGAACTCTCGCTGGGCCGCCCGTCGCGCTCCCCGGCCCTTCCAGCCCTTCTGCCGGGAGAGGTAGTACTCGTTGTACGACCAGTCGGCGAGCGTGTACGGTCCCGTGATCGGCAGCTTCGGCTCGGCCTTCGCGTGGTGACGCACGAAGTCGAACTCCTCGATGTGGTACGGCCTGTCGAGCCGGACCTCATCGACGACCGCCGCCTTGAGGTAGTACTTGTTGTCGAACGAGCGGACGTGGCCCTGGAAGCGGAAGCCGCGCATCTGGCGAATCGGGTACTCGTACATCTAGATCCGTCGGGCCTCGCCGTCGTAGACGCGGTCGAGGCCGAGGCTCTCGAAGAACCGGAGCGCGAACAGGGCGCCGAGGTCGCGCACCCGCTCCGGGTCGACCTCCCGCGGCCGGCCGCCGAGGAGGGCGTCCCGCGCTCCGGGAATCTCCGAGGCGAAGCGGGTCGCCTCGTCCCACTGGAGGAACTCCGCCTTGGCCGCGCTGTCCAGCGGTTCGTTCCGCTGGCCCAGGAGCTGCCAGCGCGGCTTCGCCAGGCTTCCGATCTCCTGCGTCGGGAACAGAGGATGCGTCGTCACGAGCGTGCCTCCTCGCCGAGCGCCTGCCGGACCGCGGGCAGAACGTGCAGCTTGCGGGTCGCCGGCTCCCACGGCAGCAGGTCGAGCGGACCTCCCGGCCCGAGCCAGACGACCGAGGGCCGTCGCCGCTCGTAGGCGATCCGGACGACCCGGGCGACCTCGGCCGGGTCCTCGCCGAGCGTGGTGCGGGGGTCGACGACCCCGAGCCCTAGGCCGGTGCGCCTGGGGGCGGGGGGAAGCTGCTCGACCTCGGTGTCGGCGAGGTCGACGCCGACCGCTCCGACCGGCAGACGGTCGAGGAGCGGGAAGACGGGGTTCGCGTCGGCCCCGTACGTCCAGACGATCGACGTCCCTCCGTCCAGCGCGGCTTTGATCGCCTCGTAGCCGGCCGTGACGGCCGCGGCCCGCGGACCCTCGGGAGGGCGGACGACCAGGAGGGGCTCCGAGAAGACGAACGTTCGGTAGCCGGACCGGCGCAGGTCGCGGACCTCCTCCGCGAGCGTCCGGCCGAGGCGATGGACCACGGCCTCGTCGGTCTCGCCCGAGCGGTTGTCGAGCACCCCGGCGAAGGTGTACGGCCCCGGGAGCAGGATGCGTCCGCTCTCCGGCTCGCCGCGGAGCGCCGGAGGAAGGCGGGAGGCGAACGCTCCGGGGGTGCGTCCCGGCGGAGCGAGCAGGATCGGTTGGCGGAAGAACGTGTTCGTCTCGAGCCAGCGGGTCAGGGGGCCGACCGAGAACCCTTCCCACGTCTCGGCGAACGGTCGGAAGAGGTCGGGCCAGCGCAGGTATCCGCCCGTGACCGAGTCGAAGCCGAGCCGGCGCTCGAGCGCCACGACGTCCCGCTCGGTCGCGGCGAACAGCTCCTCCACCGCTTCGCTCGTCGTGCGGCCCCGGTCGAGGTCGCGGGTCGCGCTCACGAGCGCCTCCGGACGGGGGCAGGGACCGGTGAGCCCGGTGCGCACGATCATCGCGCGAGCACCCCGGGACCGACCCTTAAGGCTGGCGACCCGGTGGCGTCGTGCGACGCGTGAAACCGCGTTGCGTCGGGGACAACCGGCGAGCCGTCACTCCTCGAGATTCGACCGGACGATCCGCTCGAAGTCGGCCGGCTGGGGCGGCCAACCCTCGCTCATGTAACGGACGAACGCCTCGCGCGACGGCTGGAGGAGCGCGTCGTTCGTCGCGCGCTCGAAGCCGAGGGTCGAGACGTACCGGTCGGGCAGGGCGTGTCTCGGTCCGAAGTGCGCGGGATAGACCTCGGTCTCGGCGGGAAGGCGCAGGAGCTTCTCCGTAAGGCTCTCCCAGAGGAGGTCGGGCGACCCGTCCCCGAGGTCGGTACGTCCGCAGCTTCCGAGGAGGAGGGTGTCGCCGGTGAAGGCGCGGTCACCGACCAGGAGGGTGAGGTGGTCGCGGGTGTGGCCGGGGGTCTCGAGCACGCGGACCTCCTCGGAACCGAACCGGACCGCTTCGCCGTCCGTGAGGGTTCGGTGGGGGTACTGCGCCGGAGAGCGGTGCGAAAGGTAGATCGGTGCGCCGGTCGCCGCGTGCAGGCGGGCGTGGCCGGCGAGGTGGTCGGCGTGCGTGTGGGTCTCCACGATCGCGGCGAGGTGCCAGGACCCCTCCTCGAGCAGCGAGCGGTACGGGGCGTCGTCCCTACCGGGGTCGACGATCACCGCGGACCTCTCATCGAGGTCTCCGATGACGTAGGTGAGGCAACCCTCGGGCCGCGGTAGCTGGCAGAGGAAGAGCCGGCTTTTCGGGTCGTCGACGGGGTAGCGCGGCACGCTCGGGTCGGCGACGCGGGCGTACTCGTCGAGGCCACCCTCGAGCGCTGCGACCCCTTCGAAGCCCTGACGGGTTAGGTAGTCGGCTGCGGCGCGGGCCCGGTAGCCCAGGTGGTCGTAGACGATGACGGGCCGGTCGCGGGGGAACGAGGCCACCTCGGTCGGAAGCCGCTCGAGCGGAACGTGTCGGTCGTGCGGCAGGTGCACGATCGCCCGTTCGGTAGCGGACCGGACGTCCACGAGGTAGGGAGGGGGGTCGGAGGAGAGGAGGACGAAGAGCTCTCGGGGAGCGACGAGCGCGACGGCTCCGGCCCGGGGCGGTCGAACGAACGGGTGCGGGAGCGCCGAGTCGAGGGCCATCCTCTCCTCCCTCGAACGTCGGCCCACCCTATTTAGCCACGTCCTCAGACGCCGGTTCCGTACCCGGGTGGGACCGGAGTCCGAGGCCGACAGTTGCCGAACCCCCCGAACGTCTCCGCCAAAGCGTTAATACCCCATCGTCCGGTCGATACCGTGTCCATGGCGGAGGGCTCGGTGGCATCGATCCCCCCAGAACGCGAGGGGCGGCGCCGGACGAGGACCCGCGACCCTGTCTCCGAGAAGTCGGTGGACCAGACCGACGCGCTCGGAAAGCGATCGGTCGAGCTCTCGGCGTACTACCAGGGAAAGATCGAGACCGTGCCCAAGGTCCCGGTCCGTTCGCTCTCCGACTTCGCGCTGTGGTACACTCCGGGGGTCGCCGAGGTCTCGCGCGCGATCCACGAGGACCCCGACCTAGCCTTCTCCCTCACGGGTCGATGGAACACGGTGGCGATCGTCACCGACGGCTCTCGGGTCCTCGGGCTCGGCGAGATCGGCCCCCGCGCCGCCCTTCCGGTGATGGAAGGGAAGGCGCTCCTGTTCAAGTTCCTCGGAGGGGTCGACGCGCTGCCGATCCCGATCCAGGTGAACTCCCCGGACCAGTTCATCGCCACCGTGGAAGCGATCGCTCCGGCGTTCGGGGGGATCAACCTCGAGGACATCGCCTCGCCGAAGTGCTTCGGGATCCTCGAGGAGCTCCAGCGACGGCTCGAGGTCCCCGTCTGGCACGACGACCAGCTCGGGACCGCCGCCGCGACGGTGGCGGGGCTCTTGAACGCGCTCGCGCTGACCCACCGTTCGGTCCGGGACGTCCGCACGGTGCTTCTCGGGGCCGGTGCGGCGAACCTCGTGACCGCACGGCTTCTCCTCGCCCTCGGGCACGACCCGAAGCGCCTGACCCTGGTCGACCAGAAGGGGATCCTGCACGCCGAGCGCGACGACATGGACGAGCTGATGCTGAGGAATCCGTGGAAGTACCGCGCGGCCCTGAAGACGAACGGGGGCGGACGCACGGGAAACCTCGGGGACGCGCTCCGGGGCGCGGACGTGTTGCTCGCCGCGTCCACGCCGAGCCCGGACACGGTGCGGCCGGACCACATCGAGGCGATGGCCCCCGAGCCGATCGTCTTCGCGCTCGCGAACCCGGTCCCCGAGATCTGGCCCGACGTCGCGAAGCGGGCCGGCGCGGCGATCGTCGCGACGGGTCGCAGTGACTTCCCGAACCAGGTCAACAACTCGCTCGTCTTCCCGGCGGTGTTTCGGGGGATCCTGGACGCGCGGGCGCGCTCCATCCCCGACGAGGTCGTCCTCGCGGCCGCGCGGGAGCTCGCGCGCGGCGCCACTCGGAGGGGCCTCTCGGCCCAGCACCTCCTTCCGACGATGGAGGAGCCCGAGGTGTTCCCCGAGGTCGCGGCCGCGGCGGGAGACACCGCGGTCCGCCTGGGCGTCGCCCGCCGCAAGCTCTCCCACGACGAGTTCCTCGAAAGGGCGCGCGCGATGATGGGGCGGTCGACCCGTCTGGTCCGAGCGCTCACGAGGGCCCGGATCAACCCACCGATGCCGCGACCCGGCCGCCGGGGGAGGAGGACCGAATGAGCGTGGGGAACGATTCGGGGCCCCACCCGGTCTCGACGGCCGAGGGTCCCTCGGTCCCGATCCACCTAAGGCCCGCGACCGAGGCCGACGTGCCGGTGCTCGTCCCGCTCCTCTTGCGCCTGAAGCGACTCAACGAGGAGTTCGACCCGCTGCTCAAGGTCCGCGAAGACGCCGACGAGCAGGCGCGGAACCTTCTGAAGGCGAACCTCTCCGACCCGAAGTCGGTCGTCCTCTCCGCCGAAGGGGTCGGGGCCGACAAGGACAAGGTCGTCGGCTTCGTCCGGGCGGTCGTTCGGGAGCGGCCGTTCTATCACCCCGAGTTCGAGGGCGTGATCCTCGACATCTACCTCCTGCCGCTCTACCGTCGCCGTCGCGTCGGAGAGTACCTCCTCCACGAGGTCTCCGCCGCGCTCAAGGCGAAAGGCGCGGGGGTCGTCACCGCCGAGTTCCCGGCGCAGAACGAGATCGCCGTCCGCTTCTATGCGAAGCGCGGCTTCCGGCCGATCACAGCGATCCACGCCCGGTCGCTCTAGTTCGCTCGGCTCCGTCGGCAACCGTTATCGCGCGGTCCCGGGTCGAGACCGCCGGTACGGGCATGGAGGGCGAGTGGGTCGAGTGGCATCGGGGGTACGAAGGGGACCGCCCTCTCGTCGGGCGCCTCGCGGTCGTGCAGGAGGCGATCCGAACCTTCCTCGACGGGAGCCCTCCGGGACGGGTGCGCGTCGTCAGCCTCTGTGCCGGGGACGGCCGGGACCTCCTCGGTGTCCTCGAGGACCATCCGCGCCGGGCGGACGTGCGGGCCCGCCTCGTCGAGCTCGACTCGACGCTCGCCGCAGCCGCGCGCGCACGGGCCGGAGGAGCCAGCCTCGCCGGGGTCGAGGTCGCCACCGGGGACGCCTCCACCACCTCGGCCCTCGAGGGGGCGGTGCCGGCCGACCTCGTGCTCCTCTGTGGCATCTTCGGCAACATCGCGGACGCGGACGTTCACCGGACGGTCGACCACCTCGCCGAGCTCTGCGCGCCCCGCGCGACGGTCGTCTGGACCCGCGGGCGGTTCGCGCCGGACCTTACGCCGACGATCCGGGCCTGGTTCCGTGACGCGGGGTTCGAAGAGGTCGCGTTTATTCCGGTCCCTGAGACGACCGCTTCGGTCGGCGTGCACCGGCTCACGGGGAAGCCCCGGCCGTTCCGGCCCGGCGTGACGCTCTTCACCTTCCTGCCGAAGGAAGAGCGCCCGAGCCAGCGGGCAAGGCCGACCGCCTAGCGGGGCTGAGCGGCTTCGCCGGTCACTTCCCGGGGCCACTCGGCGAGGCACGACCCGGGGAAGTTCCGAATTCCGACGACCCGATTCGCCCCGGTCGAGGGCTCCTCATCGAGAGGGGCGCTCCTCCCCCGCGTCGGCGAGCTCCTCCTCGAGGAGGTCGAGGTACTTCCGTAACCGGCGCACGGCGCCGGGGGCGGGTCGTATCTTGAGGTCGAAGTCGTCCGTGCGCATCGCCTTCCACGGCAGCGAACCCGAAGCCGTCGAGGGTACCGGCTTCGCCGCTCGGCTCGCCGTTCGAGGCGACGCGGACGCAGGGGAGGGCCGTTCTTGGCTCTCGGGCGGAATCTCTTCCCGGTCCGGAGGGACGAGCCCCGTGTAGGTTAGGTACTCGACAACGACCGCGATCGCGCCTCCGGCCTCCGTGGTTGAGGTTCCCGCCTCCCGGGCCAAGGCGTCCGCGAGTTGGGCCGTTCGGGCATTCGGGTTGGATTGGAAGAAAGCGACCGCCGCCCGGGCGAACCAACCCTTCGCGATCAGGGAGCGCAGGACCTTGCGTCCGCGTTGCTCGTCGGACGCCTGGGTATTGAGGAACTGCATCGCGACCGGGGTCGGCTTGAACTTCCCGGGTGCCTCCTCGACCAGGAAGCCGAGGTCGCTCAGGAACTCGGCGTTCCGCGACGCGGCTCCGGTGGGCAGCCCCCCGCCCTCGACCGACCCCGCCTCGACGGACTCGGCGCCGTTCCGGCTCACCGCCATGAACCGACGGAGGATGTCGAAGTGGACCGCGAGAGGGAACTCCTCCGAGGGAAGGGGGCGGGTCGTCATCGTTCACGGTTCCCCGCCGGGCGCTCGCCTCCGCGGCAGGGGAACTCGATTCCCTAGCGCCTTGGCCGCGTATTAACCCGCCCGCCTCGGCGTCTTCCCCTTCGCCGGAGAGAGCGGACCCGCGAACGTTAAGCGAAGTCTCCCTCCTCGCAGGCCGATGCCGAAGACGAGCGCAGTACCGGTGGCTCCCTCTCCGAAATACCTACGGCGGGGGAAGGTCAAGGAGGTCTACGAGGTCTCTCCGACCGAGCTCGAGTTCCGGTTCACGAACGACATCTCCGTCTTCGATAAGCACATCCCGAGCGAGATCCCGCACAAAGGCGAGACGCTCGCGCGCACCGCAGCCCACTGGTTCGAGGCGTGCGGCCGGATCGGGGTTCCGCACCACTTCCTCGGCCTCTCGGGCCCGACGGCGATGCGGGTGAAACGGGTCCGCGTCGTCCCGAAGCCACGGAGCCTCGGCCCCCACCCGAAAGACTACCTCGTCCCGCTCGAGCTGATCGTCCGCTACTATCTTGCGGGGTCGATGTGGGACCGCGTGAAGGCGGGCAAGGTCACCGCGCAGGACCTCGGCTTCCCCGCCGGGAAGAAGCTCGAGTACGCGCTTCCGCTGCCCGAGCCCCACTTCGAGGTCACCACCAAGCTCGAGCCGGTCGACCGGCTCCTCTCGACCTCGGAGGCGCTCGAGCTCTCCGCGCTCGACCGAAGCGAACTCGACGCGATCCGCGAGACGATCCTCAAGGTCGACCGGGCGATGCAGGAGGAGATCGGGCACCGCGGGTTGATCCACGTCGACGGGAAGAAGGAGTTCGGCGTCGACGCCGAGGGCACGCTCCTGATCGTCGACACGTTCGGAACGGCGGACGAGGACCGGTTCTGGGACAAGGACGCGTTCGAGCGGGGTCGTCAGGTCGACTTCTCGAAGGAGTTCGTCCGACAGCACTACCGGCAGACCGGCTACTACGACCGCCTCCTGAAGGCGCGCGCCGACCACGCCGAGGAACCGCCGATCCCTGCGCTCCCTCCGCTGCTCGTGGACGAGGTGAGCCGGCTCTACACGACCGTCTTCGAACGCCTGACCGGAGAGCCGTTCTCGCCGCTCGAGCAGGCCGCCTAGCGAAGGCCCACCGTTCACCGTTTCGGACCCCCTCCCCTACGCTTATCTCCCCTCGACCCGGTTCGCACTCCGTGCCGTCCAAGAGCGCGTCCCGCCCGTCCAGTGACGAGGAGACGGAGGCCGAGCCGAAGGGCGAGGTCGGTCTCGAAGACCTCCCCGGGGTCGGACCGACCATCGCCGAGAAGCTCCGCGAGAGCGGCTACACCGACCTGATGGAGCTCGCGGTCGCCTCGCCCGGCGACGTCGCGGAGGCCGCCGAGATCGGACTCGCGATCGCGCAGAAGATCATCGGAGAGGCCCGCCGCAAGGCCGACGTCGGGGGCTTCGAGAGCGGCACGATCCTCCTCGAGCGGCGGAAGAAGCTCGGCCGGGTGACGACGAACTCGAAGGCGCTTGACGAGCTCCTGGGCGGCGGGGTCGAGACCCAGGCGATCACGGAGTTCTCGGGCGAGTTCGGCACGGGAAAGACCCAGCTCGCGCATCAGATCGCGGTCGACATCCAGATGCCGCCGGCGCAGGGCGGCCTCTCGGGCGAGGTCGTCTACATCGACACGGAGAGCACGTTCCGCCCCGAGCGGGTCGTCGACATGGCGAAGGGGCTCGGGCTCGACCCCGAAACCGCGCTCGGCCGGATCCACGTCGCGCGCGCGTTCAACTCGAACCACCAGATGCTCCTCGTCCAGAAGGCTCAGGAGCTCGCCCGCGAGAAGCCGATCCGCCTCCTCGTGGTCGATTCGCTCACCGCCCACTTCCGCTCGGAGTACGTCGGCCGCGGGGAGCTCGCCCCCCGCCAGCAGCAGCTGAACCGGCACCTCCACGAGCTGCTGCGCTTCTCCGACACGTACAACGCGGCGATCGTCGTCACGAACCAGGTGTCGGCGCGCCCGGACGTCCTCTTCGGCGACCCGACCCGGCCGATCGGCGGCAACATCGTCGCCCACGCGGCGACGTACCGGGTCTATCTGCGGAAATCGAAGCCGCCGCGCCGGATCGCCCGTCTCATCGACTCGCCGAACCTCCCCGAGGGCGAGGCGGTCTTCTCGCTCACGACGGAGGGGATCCGCGACTAGCCGCCACGGCGCCCCCGACCCGGCGCAGCGCGGTCGCCTTCACGTAGAGGGTCACGGGGACCCCCGGCTTGAGTCCGAGCTCGCGAAGCGGCTCCTCCGTGACCGCGACCTTGAGGCGGGTCCCCGAGCACCGGACGAGGAGCGTCACCCCGAGCGCCTTCGGGGCCCGCCGCACCGCCTCGACCGTCGCGGAGAGGACGTTGCGTGCGCTCGAGGGAAAGCGTCGGCGCGCGATCACGACCGCCTCGGGGTCGAGGAGGAGGGAGACCGGCGCCCCGTCCTCGGCGTCGAAAGCGACCCGCAGGCGGAGGGAACGCCCCACCCGGACCTCAGGCATCGGCGTCCGATGGTACACACCGTGCAACAGGTTGGGGAGGTCGAGCGGCGTCACCGGTCGGGCGTTGAGGAGCTCGACCGAATCGAACCCTCCGTGCACGATCCGGTCGCCGAGGACGGTCAGGACCGTCCCCCCGTGTTCCCGGCCCCCGCGGACGCTCTGGACGACCGGCCCGCCGAACGCCCGGCCTAGCCGGGCGATTCGGTAGACCGCCCGGTCCCGAGAGATCCCGACTTCGCGGCTCGCGCGGACGACCGAGCGCTCCCGCGCCACGGCCTGGAGCAGCGCGACGTCCGTGCTCGTCACCGCCTTGCCGCGATCCATTCCGGGTCACCCTGCGCTAGGCGTCGAGCGTCCCGAGAGAGCGGAGGCTCTTCTCCTCTACGTCGAACCGGACCCGGTCCCCGCGGGACGGGAGGCGTCCGTCCGCCCCCGGTTCGAGGCGGAGCGCGACCGAGAGCCCGCCCACCGACGCCGCGACGGCGAGGCCCTCGGGAGTGGGCCGGGCGGCTCGCACCGTCCCCTCCCAGGCACCCGAGGTCGCCGGGGCCGCGTGGACGAACGGACGGGCGAAGGCGATCCCGCCCGGTCCGGTCCGTGCGGCGAGCCAGGCGGCGAAGGGGCCCGCCACCGGGGCGACCAGCGCGGCCCGTTCGTAGACGTTCTCGTACCCGACGAACCGCGCCGTGAACGGGTCGATCGGACGGGCGAGGAGCTCGCCCGGGGCCCCGGAGAATTCGGGGACCCCCCGGCGCAGCACGAGGAACTCGTCGGCGGTCGAGAACGCGAGGGCGGGGTCGTGGGTCACGAGCACGACCGGCACCCGGGCCACCTCCCGCAGCTCTTCGAAGACCTCTCCCAGGGCGTGCCGGGCCTCGACGTCGAGCGCCTGCCACGGCTCGTCCCAGAGGACGAGCTCGGGCTCCGCGGCGAGGGCGCGCGCGAGGGCTACTCGCTCGGCCTCCCCGCCGCTGAGGCGGGCCGGATACCGGTGAGCGAGCTCGGTAAGCCCGAACCGATCGAGCATCTCCCGGGCCCGAGCCCGTGCGTCGAGCCGGGCCCGCATCTCGAGGGGATAGCTCACGTTCCGTTCGACCGTGCGGTGCGGGAAGAGGCCGAGCCCCTGGGGTACGTAGCCGAGCCGGCGGGCCTCGGGGGGCCGGTCGGTCAGGTCGGTGTGGTCCCGCACGATCCGTCCGGCATCCGCCGGCAGAAAGCCGGCGAGCGTGCGCAGGAGCGTCGTCTTTCCGGCGCCGGAGTTTCCGAGCACGGCGACGACCTGGCCGGGCGCGAGGGCGAGATCGACCGGGCCGAGGCGGAACCCGTCGAGATGCGAGGCGACCCCCTCCACCGACCAGTGGCTCATGGCACGAGCTCCCCCCGGCGCCACGGAACCCATCCCGACCGTTCGCCGAGCCGGACGGCTAGGAACAGCGCGAAGGCGATTAGGAGGAAGACCGAACTGACCGCGGCCGCGTCGCGGAGGTTCCCGGTCTGGAAGATGTTGTAGACGAGGACGCTGATCGTCGAGGTCACGGGACCCGTGTACGGCCCGCCCGGGTAGACCGTGTAGGCAAGGATCAGGATCCCGCCGATCTCGCTCACGGCTCGGGCCCACGTGAGGAGGAGCCCCGTGACGATCCCGCGGAGGGCAAGGGGGAAGCTGACGGTGAGGAACGCGTTCACCGGCCCCGCGCCGAGCGAGCGGGCCGCCTCCACCGTGCGGGCGTCGACTGCCTGGAACGAGAGCTGCGAGGCGAGGACCGTGTAGGGCACGCTCACGACGATCATCACGAGCACGACGCCCCAGATCGTGTCGTAGACGGGAAAGCCGACCGCGTTCGCGAAGCGATAGAGCGGGGTACCCGGGATCGCGAGCACCAGGAAGAGCCCGAGGCCGACCAGGAGGTGCGGCACGGCGATCGGCAGGGCGACCGCCGACTCGACCACGCTGCGGCCGGGGAACCGCCGGCGGGCGAGGAGGTAGCCGAACGGGATCGCGAAGACGACGGCGGCGAGAACCGTCAGGCCCGAGGCGTAGAGCGTGAGCCCGATGGCGGTCGTGACGACCGGATTCGAGGCGGCGGCGAGGAGCTCGGACGGTGGCGCGTAGGTGAAGAGTGCATAGACCGGGAGGAGCAGAAGAAGGAGGAGCGACCCCGATAGCACGAGATGGAGGGCAAGCCACGGCGTCCCGCGATGGGCCCGCCGCCGGGGGGGAGGGGCCTTCCCCTCCCCGCTCATGAGACGAACGGACTAGCCCAGGCCGGGAGCGCCGTCACGTCGGGCGCCACGACCGGCGGGACGGTCCCCGGCCCATACGCCCAACCGGGGAAGATCGGCCACCATCCCTTGGCGGTGAGAATGGCGCTCCCTTGCGGGGAGAGGAGGAGGTGGACGAACGCGGCCCCGAGTCCGGGGTTCGGCGCGTTCAGGGGAACGGTCACCGTGAACAGGATGGGAGCCGGATGGACGGTCACGAGCGAACCGGACGACCCGACGATCTGCGTACCGGGAAGCGCCGCGTACTGACTGAGCGCCCCGCTGGTGTTCGCGCCGAGACCGACCGTCGTGTTGAGCAGGACGTAGTGGAGGTCGTTGTCGATGGCGACCGGCAGGTAGGTGATCACGGCGGGAACGACCCCGGTCTCGATGAGCGTCGCGGCCTGGGACTCGTGCTCGAGAATCGTCGTGTACTTGTTCGGGGACGCGTAGGTACCGGGGGCGCCGCTGTAGAACGTGCTGTAGAGCGAGGAGATCCCAGCCTGGTAGAGCTCCCCCTGGAGCATCATGCTGAAGATCTCGTTGTAGCCGTTCGGGTCGGTCGAGGCGTTCCAGATCCCGAGCCGCGAGGTCGACGTGTTGAGGGCGACCTCGGTCTGGAGCTTCTCTCCCCAGTTCATCGCGTTGATCCCCGCGAACTGCGGGACGCTCGGGTTGTAGATCAGGACCTCTTGGGTCTGCGCGAAGACGACTCCGTAGTTCGCGTACGTCGGCTCGAGGTACTGCGGGACGAGCCGGAAGTCAGCGAGCGCGGCGACGTCCGCCTTCGCCCCGAGTGAGGTGATCGCGGTCGTGATGTCGAGCGACCCCTCGTAGGTCTGGGCGGCCGCCGGGGCGGTGATTCCCGGGGTCTCATTCACGAGCTCACTCGCGACCGGAGGGAACGTGTCGGTCAGCGTGCCGGCGGCGAGGACGGAGAGCGTCGTGTTCTCGGCCGAGCTCGGCGTCGCAGCCGGGGTCCCGCGGTACTCGTACCCCGCGTAGAAGCCGAGCCCGCCGATGCCGGCAGCGACCACGATGACGATGACGATCCAGACCGGGGTGGTGGCGGCCATCGATGTGGGAAAAACCCTCATCGGATAAGGGTTACGAACGCGCCGAGGACCCCTTCAGAGGTCCCGGAACCGTTCCGGCGGGAAGTATAACCGGTAGACCCTCCCGACGATCGACCGGAGCGGCACCGGCCCGAACTTCCGGCTGTCCCGGGCGAAGTCGACCGCGTCACCCCGGACATCCGCCGTGCCGCTTCCGGGGTCCACGGCCGCGACCCGCTTGACGAGCCAGCGCCCCGGGGCCGCGGGGTCCACGAGAACGATGACGTCCCCGACGACCGGGGGACGGTGCCGGTAGGCCGACCGGTCGACCCAGAGTCGGTCCCCCGGTCGAAGGGTCGGGACCATGCTGGCGTCGGCGACCCGGACCCGTTGCCGCCGCCAGAACGCCCATCGCGGCGGGGGACCGACGGGAGCGGGGTTGGGGGTCGGGGTCGCCGGCATCTTTATTCGCCCGACCGGGCTCGCCCGACCATGTCCGCCCGCTCGCCGTCACTCCGCTGGATCGAACGCCTCGCCGACCTCGTGCATCCGCCGCGCACCGTCTACGCGCACTGCGACATCCCCTGCGGTATTTACGACCCGCACGAGGCGCAGATCGCGGCGCTGACGGTCGTGCGCATGGACCAGCTGATCTCGGAGCTCGCCCACCCGGCGCCCGACGCGAAGCTCGAGGAGCGGGCGACGTACGTGTCGAAGATGGCCCGGTACACCGCGGTCAAGGAGCAGCACTCCGAGCGCGTCAAGCAGGAGGTCCGGGTCATCTGGGGCGACTACTTCACGCCCGACCACGCGAAGCAGTTCCCCCAGACCCACGACCTCGTCTGGCGGATCATGAAGCAGGCGTCCAAGACCCGCCAGGGCATCGCCCTGACGGACGCCCAGGAGCTCGTGAAGCTCGTGCAGGAGTTCGCGGAGGTCTTCTGGCAGACGAAGGGAGCGAAGACCCGGCGTCAGCCGTCGCTCCAGAAGTCCGGGGGCGAGCTCGTCCTTCCGGTCCCGGCATAGGTCGGGGCGGCCCCGCCCCTGCGATGACGGACCCGGTCTCCCTCGACGGTCGGTCGCTCTCGCTCGAACAGTTCCTCTCGGTCGTCCGGTCGGACGCCCGGGTCTCGCTCGCCGCCGAGGCGCGAGGGCACGTAGCGAAAGGCCGCGCGGCTGTTGAGCGCGCGGTCGCCACCGAACGCCCGGTCTACGGGGTGACGACGGGGTTCGGTGCGTTCTCCCACCATCTCATCCCCAGGGCGAAGGCGCGGGAGTTGCAGGCGTCGGTCATCCGCAGCCACTCGAGCGGAACAGGCCCGGCGCTCCCCGAAGACCTGGTGCGCGGCCTCGTCCTCCTGAGGCTCAATTCGCTCGCCCGGGGGCTCTCGGGGGTACGTCCGGAGGTCCTCGACCGGCTCGTTGAGCTCCTCAACCGCCGCCTCGTCCCGTACGTTCCCGAGCAGGGCTCGGTCGGCGCCTCGGGCGACCTCGCGCCGCTCGCGCATCTCGCCTCGGCCCTCACCGGGGAAGGCGCCTACGTCGTGCGCGACGGCCCGGAGGTCGAGCCGGCCCGGGTGGTTCTCGCTCGGGAGAAGATCGACCCCCTTGAGCCCGCGGAGAAGGAAGGCGTGGCGCTGCTCAACGGGACCGCGCTCATGGCTTCCTACCTCGCGCTCGGGGTCGCCGACGGCCGGCTCCTCCTCGACGCCGCGCTGGTCGCGGCCGCCCTCTCCTACGACGCCCTCGAGGGGAACCCCGAGTCGCTGGACGACCGTCTCGGGGAGGTCCGGAACTCTTCCGACCAGCGGGCGGTCGCGGCGACCTTGCGCGCGCTCCTCGCGGGGAGCGACCTCGCCCGTTCGCGTCCCGAATGGTCCGGGCAGGACCCGTACACCCTGCGTTGCCTGCCGCAGGTCCTCGGAGCCACGCGCCTCGCACTGGGCTTCGCGGAGGGGGTCGCCCGGAACGAGCTGAACGCGGTCACGGACAACCCGATCGTGTTCGAGCCGGAAGACTTCGTGAGCGGGGGGAACTTCCACGGCCAACCGCTCGCGTTCGCGCTCGACTCGCTCGCGATCGCCGTGCAGTACGTCGCGGGGTTCTCCGAGCGTCGGGTCGCTCGACTCGTCCATCCGGCGCTGAACCGGGGTCTCCCTGCCTTCCTCGCTCCCGAGCCCGCGGTGAGCTCGGGGTTCATGGTCCCGCAGTACCTCGCGGCCGCGCTCGTCAACGAGAACGAGACGCTCGTCCACCCGGCGAGCACGTCGAGCCTCCCCACGTCCGCCGATCAGGAGGACTTCAACTCGATGGGAGCGTGGGCCGGCGCGAAGCTCTCCCGGGTTCTCGCCAACACCCGCCGGGTCGTCGCGGTCGAGTGGATGGTCGCCGGCCAGGCGCTCGAGCTGCGTCGGCCGCGTTCGGGCGGCCGGGGTTCCCGGACGGCCCTGAAGGCGCTGCGGGACCTGGTCGCCCCGTGGACGGCCGACCGAAGCCCGTCCGCCGACATCGAGCGAGTGGCCGCGGCGATCGCCGACGGCTCGCTCGTGCGCGCGGTGCGCGCCTCCGTCGCCTTCTAGGCGCGGAGGACCGGAGGCGCGATCGACGCGTTCGGTCCCTCGTGCGACTTCGGGAACCGGACCGATTGCCCGCAGGTCGGGCAGGTGTACTCGCTCACGCTCTTGTGGCGAAGCGGGGTCCGGCATTTCGGACACGGGATTGGCCTCGACGTCACGTAGGCCGCGAACATCTCTTGCGCACGACGGTCGGTGAGCGAGACCGCCGGTGTCGGCGTTTCGGGTGCCTGTCCGGTCGGGGTCGGTGTCGGGGCGACGGCAGGCTCGGGCTCCTCGGTCGTCGGGCTCGCCGAACGCGGGGTCGCGAGGCGGCCGCACTCCGGACAGACGGCGAGGTTGTTCGACCCGGCCGACAGGAGGGGTACGTGACAATGGGGGCAGAGCGTCTTGAGACCCGAGCTCGTATAGACGGGCGGCGGCGCACGGGGCGTGCGCGACGGGACGAGCGGGGACGCCGGGCCGGCTCGTTCGGACGAAGCCCCCGGCGACTCTTGGGAAGCCGTCGGGTCGGACCACCGGACGACCCGACGCGCCGGCTCGTAGACGAGCGGCGTGCCCGGCCTCGCGAGCTCGTGGGAGAGGAGCTTCTCGACCTTATGGCCCCGCCAGGAGAGCGCGGCGGCGAGGCCGGGAACGCTGGTCGTGCCTAGCGAGCGGACCGTCGAGCGGAGTCGCTCGAGGTCCTGCGGCGACGGGCCGAAGAGGCTGACCATCCTGCTCGCGTCGCGCGCGACGAGGGAAGAACCTATCGCTCGACCGGCACCGAAAAGGGAAGGCACCGGTGGAGCGGCCCCTGGTCTCTTGGACGGTGCCACCAAGAGACGCTGCCACCGGTGCCCGAGGCCAACTACCGAGAAACCCCAACGGACTATATAGTTATCCTACCCCCCTGGAATGCGGGCGATGGGGCTGTTTTAGCCATCGATCGGCCGGGATACGCACAAGTTCGATTAGGAAGGAGCGCACATAGCGACGATGAGGGGTTGCGCCCCCAGGAAAGCTCGGTCCGTGGTCTCCGCCTCCAACCTGCTCGACGGGACCCTCGCGGCGACGGGACCCTCGAGCCGCGGTCCGGCCATCGTCTGCGGGTCGAACGAGGAGACCCGCCTCCTGCTCCACGGTCTTCTGCGACTGCATCGACACCCGGTGGCGCACGAGGCCGCGCGTCTCAGCGAGCTCGACCCTCTTCCGCCGACCGCGTCTCCTACGTTGCTCGTCTTCGACGCGGAGACCGAGAAAGGGGACTGGGCGGACGACCTCGCTCAGGTGCTGCGCCGACATCCCGAGCTTCGCGCGGTAGTGGTCTTACCGCGCGACCCGGGTCAGGCGGAGGAGAAGGCCCGGGCCGCCGGGGCGCGGGCGACCTTACGCCGGCCGTTCGCGATCCGTGAGTTCGTCTCGGCCCTTGAGCGCGTCCAGGAGGGCGGAACCCCGCCGCCGCCCCCGGCGGATTCGGCCAAGGCCGACTCCGCCCGCTAGGGGTAAACTCCCTCGGGCCTCCCTTCGCCGTGGTGCCCTCGGTCGCCGCGTCGCTCCGAGAGGTCGTTCGCGGCTCGGTCCAGAGCGACCCGCGGGCACTTGAGCCGTTTCGGAGCGACCGTTCGCATCTGGTCGGCACCCCCTCGGCAGCAGTGGCCCCGCTGGACTCGGAGGACGTCGTCGCCCTCGTTCGGTGGGCGCGGCGCCACCGGGTCGGGCTCGTCCCTCGGGGAGGAGGGACCTCGCTCGACGGGGAGTCGTCGCCGCTCGACGGGAGCGTGGTGGTCGACTTCACGGGCTGGAACTCCGTGCTCGAGGTCAGCCCGGACGAGCTCTGGGCGCGGGTCGGCCCGGGCATCGTCAACCTCGACCTCCAACGCATCCTGAGACCTCACGGCGTGTTCTTTCCTCCGAATCCGGGCTCTTGGACGAGCGCCACTATCGGTGGGAACGTCGGGACGAACGCCTCGGGCCCCCGTTCGTTCCGCTACGGTCCGACGCGTCACTGGGTCCGGGCCGTCGAGGCCGTCCTCGGGACGGGCGAGCGCGTACGGCTCGGGAGCCTGGTCGCGAAACGGTCGGTCGGGCCGGACCTCCTCTCGCTCATCGTAGGGAGCGAGGGGACTCTCGCGGTCGTGACGGAGGTCACCGTGCGTCTGGCCCCGGTTCCAGCACGCCGGGAAGGCCTGGTCTTCCCCTTACCCGAGGGTCTTTCCCTGGGGGCGGTCGCCGTCCGATTACGCTCGACCGCGGAGACCGGCCTCTCGGCCGTGGAGTACCTCGACCGAGCGTCGGCCGAGACGCTCGCCGACCGTCGAGCGGTCGATTGGCCGACGGACTCCGCGCTCCTACTGCTCGAGGTCGAGGCGGCCGGAGAAGCCGAGGCGGCCCGCCGACGCGAGCGGCTCTTCGAGGTCGCGCGCTCGTGCGGGGTCTTAGGCCAGCCGGTCGTGGTGGCCGACGCGGATGCGCTTTGGACCCAGCGGGGCGAAAGCTCGGTCGCCCTCGACGAGCGAACCGGTCAGCGGATACGGGAGGACGTCGCCGTCCCGCTCGGGCGGATCGACGAGCTCCTCGCTCGGCTCGAGGGAATCGCCCGGGAGGCCCGGATCCCGTACTTTCTCTTCGGCCACCTCGGTGAGGGGAGTTTCCACCCGAACTACGCGTGCGACCCGGCGGGCCCCGTCGGGGACCGGGTTCGCCGTGCGGTCCTGAACGCCGCGCTTTCGCTCGGGGGAACGGTGAGCAGCGAGCACGGGATCGGCCGACTCAAGAGAGAGTTCCTCTCGCAGGAGCTCGGAGGAGTCGCGGTCGACCTCCTGGAGGAGGTGAAGCGTCGGTGCGACCCGGACGGGATCCTCAATCCCGGGAAGCTCTACCCACGGACGCGTCGGAAAGAAGGCGGACGACCTTCTCGGTCGCCTTCGGGATCGGCAGGCGGGCGAGCTCGCCCGCGGTCACCCAGCGACGGCCCGGCCGACGCCTTGGCTCACCGCGCCCGGCGAAGACATGGAGCTCCACCGTGAAGTGGCTGTAGGCGTGCCGCACGACACCGACCGGGGAGAGGCGGACGCTCCGCAGACCGGTCTCCTCCTTAAGTTCCCGCAGCGCCGCTTCCCGAGCTGATTCCCGTTTCGCGATCTTCCCCCCCGGAAACTCCCAAAGGCCTCCGAGGAGGCCCGTCGTCGGCCGCCGCTGGACGAACCAGCGGTTCTGTCGGTTCCTGAGGACCACGACCGACGCGCGGACGTGGGGACGTCGACGGGGCGCCGGCCGGCGGGGGAGGACCGCGGGGTCATCCAGTTCCGTGTAGGCTCGGCAGGCGAACGAGACCGGGCAGGCCTTGCAGCGCGGGTCGGCGGGGAGGCAGACCGTCTCCCCGAGCTCCATGATCGCCTCGGCGAACGGACCGGCCGGCCGCTTCCCTAGCGCCTCGGAGAGCGCCTGCTCGAGACGGGCGTGAACGCTTCTTCGGCGGACGTCCCCCTCCTCCCGGGTCCATCGAGCGGCGACCCTGAGCCCGTTCGCCTCGAGGGGGATCGCCCGCGCGCCGAAGGCAAGGGCGGCGATTGCGCGGGCGCTGTAACGTCCAACGCCGGGGAGCTTTTCGAGTTCGCCTACCGTTCTCGGCAGCCGGCCGCCGGACTTCGCGACGAGCTCGCGGGCGGCCGTATGGAGATGGCGCGCCCGAGCGTAGTAGCCCGCTCCCTGCCAGACCTTGAGCACGCGCTCGAGCGGAGCTTCCGCGAGAGAGACGACCGTGGGAAACTCGCGGAGGAACCGCTCGTAGTACGGGGCCGCCTGCGCGACGCGGGTCTGCTGGAGGAGGACCTCGGCGACCCAGATGTGGTACGGGTCCCGGTCCGTTCGCCAGGGGAGCGGACGGCGTTGGCGGGCGAACCAATCGACGAGCGTCGGAACGAGTGTCGGCGGTAATGACGACGCCGGTCGGTTCGAGCGGTTCGGCACGGAGGTTCCCGTGCGCGAGGAGGCCTAGCTTTAAAGCACAGGGGGAAAACGGAGCCGCCCGGGGGTCCGGCGTGGGGGTCGCTTTCGCTCCAGTCCGGGTCACCGACGCGACGTTCGACCAGGTCGTGGTCCGTTCGCCGCTCCCGGTGGTCCTCGATTTCACGGCCTCCTGGTGCGTCCCGTGCCGGGGCCTGCGTCCGACCCTCGAAGATCTCTCGCAGAAGCTCGCCGGGCGCGTGACGTTCGCGACCGCGGACGTCGACGATGCCGCCGGGGTGACCCGTTCTTACGGCATCCTCGCGCTGCCGACCTATCTCTTTCTTGAAAACGGTCGGGAGAAAGGTCGGGCGGTCGGCCCGCTGGACGCGGTCGCGTTCCGTTGGAACCTGCGCCGGCACTTCGTCGCCGCGCGGCGTTAGACCTCGAGCTCGTAGTGGACGACGCCGCGGTACCGCTGGAAGCCGAAGCTCTCGTAGAGTCTTCGCGCGACGGAGTTCGTCTCGTCGGTATCGACGAAGAGCTGGCGGATCCCGCGGGCCTGCGCGTCCCCTACGAACCGCTCGATGAGCCGTCGTGCGAGCCCCCGGCCCCGGAACTCGGCCTTCACGTGGAGTTCCTGGAGGTAAGCGAACCGCTGGAGCCCAGGTCGGAAGTAGGGACTCTGGCCCTCGAACCAGTAGAGGAAGCCGGCGTACTCGCTGTCCACCTCGGCGATCAGGAGCCCGTCGATCGGAATTCGAGCCAAGCGCTCCGCGCTTCCGAACGGGTCCCACGGAGTGTCCTCGTGGGCGTAGTGCTCGGCGACCCGCTCGAGGTCGGCCGGCGTTCCGGCCCGCACGGTTTCGGCGACCGTTGCACTCATCGGCTGCTTCCCGGACTCCGAGGACCCAAGGCCCGCCCGGATGACCCGACCCACGCTACTCTGCACGGTGTATTTCTCCTCCTTGGTAACGTGAGCGAATCGGCTCGAACGAACCGTTGCCCTGGACCTTTATCCTCCTCCCTCCTCGGGCCCTCGTGATGCCCGTCCGAGTCGTCTTCTTCGACTGGGGCGGCACCCTCAACCGAACCTGGAGTGACGACGGTCGCCCTCCGGCGGAGTTCTGGCAGGCGATCTTGGCCCGGCACAGGGTCCGCTTGGATCCGGTCGCCGTCCGCCACGCGCTCGAGGAGACCGACCGCGAACTCGATGCTCGGATCTACGAGTACCTCGGAAGAACACCGGAGTTCTGGCACCTTTACGACGACCGCGTTCTCGACCGGCTCGGGCTCCGCGACGAACGCGAGGTCCTCGCCCCGGCGCTCGAGCGTTCCTTTCGGGAGGCCGCGCGTGGCGAGCTTTATCCGGACAGCGTCCCGACGCTCACCGAGCTTCGAGGCCGTGGACTGACGCTCGGGATCATATCGAACAACAACGACGAGCTCCTCGAGGTTCTCCGATACCATCGTCTTCATCGATTCTTCGAGACCGTGACGTACTCCCAGGAGGTCGGAGCGGAGAAGCCGGACCGCCGGGTGTTCGACCTCGCGCTGACCCGCGCGCACTGTACCCCCCACGAGGCGGTCTACGTCGGGAACTCGTGGGAGGCGGACTATCTCGGGGCACGAGGGGTGGGGATGCGCGCGATCTGGCTGAACCGCCTGCGCGTGCCGCCGCCCGCCCCGTGCGAGTCCGTGAGCGAACTTCGCGAGGTTACGGCGCTGCTCTCGCGCTGACCCAAGGCTCACCGCGCTTCGCGCGGCGAAGCGCCGCTCCACGCTGTCAGTGGCGAAAGACCCGCCAACCGGTGAGGTACATCGCGATCTTGGCCTGTTCTGCGGTCGCGATCACTTCGGGGTCGCGCAGGCTCCCGCCCGGCTGGACGATCGCTCGGACCCCCGCCTTCGCCGCCACCTCGACCCCGTCGGAGAACGGAAAGAAGGCGTCCGAGGCGAGCACCGCTCCGCGGGCGCGTTCGCCCGCGACCTCGCAGGCGAGCTCCACCGCCTTCACTCGCGTCGGTTGGCCCGAGCCGACCCCGACCGTTTCGGACCCCTGGGACAGCACGATCGCGTTCGACTTCGCGTGGCGCACGACCTTCCAGGCGAACTCGAGCGAGGCGAGCTCCTCCGCGCTCGCCCCCCTCGAGGTCACCAGGCGAAGCTCGGAGGGGAGAAGCGCCCTTCGGTCGGACTCCTGGACGAGGAGCCGGCCGAGGGCGCTCTTCGCGTCCCAGCGGGATTGCTCGCGAGACGGGGGAGCGGTGCGGACGAGCTTGATCTTCGGCCGGTGTCCGAGCGGCTCGAGCGACGCGGGTTCGAACTCGGGCGCGACCAGGAGGTCGACGAAGACCCCCTTGAGGGCCGCCGGGTCGGCCGGACCGAACGAGCGGTTGACCGCGACCACGCAGCCGTAGCGGGCGACCGGGTCGGTCGCGATGGCACGCTCGAGGGCCTTCGCGAGCGTCGGGGCCGAGGCGACCCCACAGGGCGTCGCGTGCTTCACCACGGCCGCCGCGGGCTCGGAGAACTCCGCGACGAGACCGAGGGCGGTGTCGAGGTCGAGCAGGTTCGTGAACGAGAGGGTCTCGCCCTTCACGACCGCGAACGGGGCCGGTGTGAACCCCGCTCCCGCCGGGCTCACCGCCGCATACGTCGCCGCACTCTGGTGCGGGTTCTCCCCGTAGCGAAGCTTGAGCGGCTCTCGGCGAAAGACGATCTCTTCCGGGAACTTCTCCGCCCGGCCGGTGCGTAGGCCGAGGCCGCGGGCGATCGCCGCGTCGTACTCGGTGCACCGCTCGAACGCTCGGACCGCGAGGCGCTGCCGGGTCGCGGCCGAGACGGTGCCTCCGTTCCCCCGCAGCTCCTCCAATAGCGGGGAGTACTCGGCCGGCTCGGTCACGACCGTCACCCACTCGTGGTTCTTCGCCGCGGCCCGCACGAGCGTGACCCCCCCGATGTCGATGTACTCCTCCCGGTCCCGTGCGTCGGGGTGCTCGGCCAGGTGCTTCTCGAACGGGTAGAAGTTCACGACCACGAGGTCGAACGGAAGGAGCCGCCGCTCAGAGAGCTCTCGAAGACCGGCCTCGGTCCGGGGGGCAAGAACGCCGCCGAGAACCCCGGGATGCAGGGTCTTGACCCGGCCTCCGAACCACGCGGCGACCCCGGTGAGCTCTTCGACCGGCCGGACCGCGACCTGGCCCTCCACGAGCAGTCGGCGGGTGCCGCTGGTCGCCCAGAGCTCGACGCCGAGAGCCGACAGGCCGCGCGCGAGGCCGGGGAGCCCGGATTTATCGTCGACCGAGAGCAGCGCCCGCTCTATCCGGGTCGACGAACCCTCGCTGGACGCCACGCGCCCGTACCCCCGACCGGGAGGGAGGGGGAGAGATAAGATTCGCGGAGCCCGGGAACGGAAACTTTCGAGAGAACCCGTCGCCGCTCAGGGGGCGAGAGACCATACGCATAAATACGGCGGTCCGGCCTAGTTGTTTCTCACCTACGAGGTCGATGTCTCGCGAACACGTCCCGCCCTCGTCCGTGGTGAGGGGGGCCCGCCGAATTCGCGTCGCGCGAAACCCCATGGCGCGGCCGGTCCGCCTCGGGATTCACGGTGCATGGGAGCGAGGTGTGAACGCTTCGCATCGGCCGAACGGGATGGCCCCCGTCCACCGTCCGCGGCGCTGGCGTCGGGGGGGCCGTCGGGCGCAGGTAGCACCGGTCGCGACGATTCTGGGACTCCTGTTGGTCGTGACGTTTATCGCGAACTACCTGACGACGACCCTGCCCGGACAGATGTCGGCGAACGACCTCAACCACGAGACCCAGGTCGAGAACCAAATCGGAACTCTATCGGCCCTTCTCACGGCGGTGTCGCTCAGAGATATTCAGGGCGCCGAGGTCTCCCAGACGATCACCCTGGGAACGAGTGCGACCCCGCCCTTTGCCGGCTCGGACTCCTCCACGCTGTCCCGGGGAAACATGAGCGGCCGGTTCACGGTTAACTTCCCCGAGCTGCAGCCTCTTGCGTACAATCCTCCGAATGCTGGACCGGAGACCGGTGACACGCACTACGGTACCTGTGCCCCTGGACCACCGGCCACCAGCGTCACCTGCTCGAGCCCCTATGTTATCCTGTGGAATTACACGGGGGCCCTAGCGAATCAGGCTTCGTACATGTTCTCAATTTCCGGGTCGGGCCTGGTCCAAGTCCACATCATCGCGAACGGCTCCACCATCCAGATTACCGGGAGCTCGACCGCGACGATCAACCTCCTCGTGGAGGGGAACAACAACGGGATTACGGTCGTCACCTCGAGCGTTCCCGAGAACATCACGATCATCGGGAACGGCAACACGCTCACATTCACCGGGAGTGCCAGCGGTCCCGAGAAGGTCCTGATCGTCGGGAACTCCGACACGGTCTCGAACCCCTCCGTCAGCTCGTCCACGGAGATCGTGTCGTTCTACGGGTCGTACGATGCGTTCAATCCGGGGACCGTGTCGAGTTCCACCTACTCGGTTTACTTCAACGGGTTCAATCCCTCATCCCCCACGGCGACGTGTCCGGTCGATAATCTCTCCCAGTCGGACTCGGTCCGAGCGCCGGTCGGTTCCTCTTCGACGCTGAAGGTCAACTACAACAACACCGTCTACACGGGAAGCGGCACGGGGACGAACGGAACGGGAGTCCAGTGGGGGATCACCTACAAGATCCCGTCGCCCTTGAACTCGTGCCCGTTCTACTCCCAGCTCACCCAGACCGTCGCGAACACCGGCATGAGCGGGGCCTCGCTCCTTCTCTACGCGGCGAACACGTACGCCGCCGCGGCCGACATCGCCTACGACCAGGGAGCGGTCGTGTTCGCGGAACCCGGTGGATTACCGATCCTGGTCGACCCTCCGAAGATCTCGTTCGCGAACGGTTCCCTCTCTGTCTGGGTGCCGTCGTTCCAAACGCTTCAAGGCTTCGTACCGGCGGAAGCGGGCACCGGCGCGGCGGCCGTGTACGCCCGTCTCCTCTCGCTGAACTCGATCTCCCTTCCCACCGGCAACTTCTCCGTCCCGAGCGGGTCGACGGTCACGCTCACGGTCGTCACGCCGTTCCCCGCCGCATGGATCGCGTTCTTCAACTCGATCCACAGCCTCTATGGTCTCGCCACCTGCTCGGGGGTGAGGAGCGTCTGCTCGGCCAACTTCCAGCCGGGCGGTCCGGCCGCCACCGTGTCGATCGCGATTCCGGGCGTGAGCTCAATCACGGTCAGGTACGCGACGTTCTCGGTCTCGTTCGACTAGGTCGACCGACGCGCCGCGTTTCCCTCTCGCTTCCGTAGCCAGGCCTTGGCGCCGACCAGTGTGCCCCACGTGCGTCGGGTCGTCGCCCGTGACCTCTCCCCCGGCGGGCCGGGCTCGGCGAACGCAGCCCGGACCGCCGCGGTCTCGAGGTGACCGACCTCGATGACCGCCCGTCGCCCGTCGGTGCGGATCAATCGAAACTCAAGCCGTTCGAGCCCCGAGCGGTCGAGGTGTTCCCTGAGAAGGTTCTCCCACTCGCGAGAGGAAGACGGAAACGGTTCCCCCACCACCTCGAGACCGAGGTAGCGGGGACGTGCCGAGCGGTGCCTACCGGACGAGGTCGATGACTTCCTCGGACTCACCGGCCGCGTAGCCTCCCTTCTGGCCGAGGAGGCTCTGCGCGCGGACCCCCGTGATGATCAGGAGCACCTTGATCGTGTTCTCGATCTCGGGGGAGTTCTCGACGGAGCAGCCCCAGATGATGCGGGCCCGCTTCGAGATCTTGCTGCCGACCAGCGCCGCGGCCTTCTCCGCCTCGCTCACCGTCATGGTCGGTCCGCCGATGACGCGGACGAGCGCACCGGTGGCGTCCTTGAGCTCGACCGAACCGAGGAGCGGCGAGGTGAGCGCTTCCGTGACCGCCTCGGTGACGCGGTCGGTGGCGCTCTCGCTCTCGCCGAGGCCGATGAGCGCGACCCCTCCGTCCTTCATGACGGTCAGGATGTCGGCGTAGTCGAGGTTGACGAGACCGGGCTTCGTCACGATCTCGGTGATCCCCTTGATCGCCGTCATCAGGACCGCGTCCGCGAGCTTGAACGCGGAGTCGAGCGGCATGCGGGGGACGAGCTCGAGGAGCTTGTCGTTCTGGATGACGATCGTCGTGTCGCAGACCCGACGCAGGCGTTCGAGGCCGTCTCGGGCCTGCTCCATGCGGGCCGCGCCCTCTCCGGCGAACGGCAGCGTGACCACGCCCATCGTGAGCGCGCCCGCCTCCTTCGCGATGCGGGCGACCAGGTGGGCGGAGCCGGTACCGGTCCCGCCTCCCATCCCCGCGGTCACGAACACGATGTGCGAGCCCAGGACGAACTGGCGGAGTTCCTCTTCGTTCTCCCGCGCTGCCTCCTCCCCGATCTCGGGGCGGGCGCCGGCGCCGAGCCCCTTCGTGGCCCGGCGGCCGATCAGGATCTTCCTCGGAGCGTGGATCGTGAGAAGGTGCTTCGCGTCGGTGTTGATGGCGCACATCTCGGCGCCCTGAATTCCCTCCTCCACGCAGCGGTTGATCGTGTTCGAGCCGCCGCCGCCGCAGCCGATGATGCGGATGTTGACCTTGAGCGTCTCCGCGAGCTTTGCGAGCTCCGCGTCGTCGGGGTTCGCAAAGGCGGGCGCGGCCGGCTTCTTCTCTTCGACCAGGGCCTGGTTCTCCTGGTGCTTCGCGATCGCTTCCTGGATGATGGACTTCATCGGTGCTTCCTCGCTTCCGTTTGTCAGACGAGCGTCATACGCTCCGAGGTAGCACTCTTGAGGTT
>JASHTB010000123.1 GCA_030040775.1 Thermoplasmata archaeon
CTCCCGCTACGGCACGACCGGGGCATCCCCAGAACGCGGGACGGTCGACCTCACCCCGCTCGTCCGCGAGGCGCACAAGGCCGCGCCAGGGCTTCCCGTTCTGGTCGGGTTCGGGGTCCGCGACCGGCCGAGTGCCCTGCGGGCGCTCGCCACCGGGGCCGAAGGCGTGGTCGTTGGCTCCGCGCTCGAGGAGAGGATCGAGCGGGGTTCTCGACCGCAGTCGATAGGCCGGTGGCTCTCCGCGATCACCCACACCGCCTCGCCCGACTGAATCGGGGCGGCTCCCGAGGACTCTTCAAAAGAGGGCCACGACCCCGCAGGTCACGACGGCGGCCAGGCTCGCCCAGTACGCGACCCGCCAGCCCACGCGCGAGGCCTTCTCTCCCATGATTCGTCGGTCCGAGGCCAGGAGACCGACGAGAATCCCCGGCCCGATGAGGAGGAAGACCAGGAGGACCATCAGGTCGAGGACGAGGGCGAGGGGATGTGGGAACAGGAAAGGGATGACGACCGCCGGGACGCTCTCGAGGGTGTAGAACCAAAAGGTTCGCCCCCGGGGGATGCCGACGGCCTCCGCGATGCCCCAGGCGCTCCCGAGGGAGATGACGACGAGGGCCAGGAACGCCGCGGCGACTAGGCCGATCGCGAAGGCGTACGGGAGGAGCCACCCTCCGACCGTCGCGAGCGCCGAGGCGACCCCGCTCGACGTGTAGAGGTCGCTTCCTGACGGAAGGCCCGCTCCGAGCGTCAGGAACGCGACCATCAGGAGCTCCGACACGACCGCCCCGACCAACGTGCCGAGCCGGACCCCTCGCACGGTGGCATCGGGCTTCTCCGCGGTGGCCGACGATTGGTAGAACAGCATGAACGGCATCACCACCGCGCCCGCATTGGCCGCGAGCAGGAACAGGAACGGCGGGTTCGCGGAGAGGACGACCGGGTCACCGGGGAGGACCCCTCGCATCACGAGCGCGCTCGCCACGGTCGCGATGAACACGGCCGAGACGCCGAGCAGAACCCGCTCCACCCAGACGTACCGCCCGCGCGCGACGAGCCCCACGTGGACGAGGAACGCGGCCGGCAGGGAGACGAAAAGCGGCACCCCGAAGATCCCCAGGCCGATCGCGATCGCCGCGTACTCCGCGACGTAGCTCGCGACGTCAGCGAGAGCGACCGGGAGGGCTAGGGCCAGGCTCGCCGTCGGCGACCGGGTCTCCCGAATGAGCTCGCCGAGGCCGCGGTGAGTGACCGCGCCGATGCGACCCGCCGCCTCCTGGACGAAGAACAAGGGGACGGTCAGGAGGAGGAGGAACCAGAGGAGGTCGTAGCGGTAGGCCACGCCCGACTCGAGGCCCGTGAGGATGCTCGCCGCGTCGACGTCGGCGATCATCACGAGCCACGCGGGGCCCCAGCCGTGGAACCACCCGCGGACCGTGCGGAAACCGGATACGTGGGCCGCCCTAGCGAGAGGCGGTCGGGCCTGCTCTTCGAGCGCTTCCATGCCGTCCTCCGCGGAGGGACCGCCTCTCCCCGGGGGGGAGCGACCGCCGTGGGCTACTTAACAGCCTCGTGCGTGAAGATTTACCCTTAGAGTTCACATCGTGATTCTCGAGAACCGAGCGCTGCCGCCTCGACCGGAGGGTCCGTCGTTTCCCGAGGGAGAATCTATCTGCCCCCGGCCCGTGGACCGGCGGGGCTTTTGGTCAGCCGCCCGGGAACCACGAGGAAGAGTCGATGGCTTCGGACCGTGCCTCCCCCGCTTCCTGGGTGCAGTTGCTCCAGGCGCTGACCGCCCGCGAGCTCGTGGAGGGCCTCGGGGTCCCTTCCAATCGGGCGGCGGACCTCCTGGGATTGGCCCCTTCGGCGATCTCTCAGTACCTTTCCGGAAAACGGCTCTCTCGCCAATTCGCGCGGTACACGGCGAACGAACAGGCCCGGGCCGTCGCGCGTGAGGTTGCGACCCGGCTCACTCAGGCCACGCCCACGGGGGCGGAGGCGACCCGGATCCTCCTCGAGGGCGCCGGGGACATGGCGGCTTCCGCGGCCGGCGCCGGCCGAGGGTCACGGTCGAGGGGAGGCAGCGGCGCTCCCCGGACCGGCCCCGGTTCGACGCGGGAGCTCACGAAGTGGATCCGTCAGAGGGTCCGGGTGGAGCAGGCGGCCGTGGCCCAGTGCATGAACCTCGCCCAGAAGGCACGAGACGAGCTCACGAGAGCGATCTTTCGCCAGATCGCTTCCGACAGCCTCCGGCACGCGGAGATCGTCGCCTCGCTGGCCCCGTACCTCGACCGGGGGATCTCCTCGACGCACGCCTCGGGCGTGACGGTCGAAGAGGTCGGTGCGCTGATCGAAGGAGAACGAAAGGCGGAAGCTCAGGCCGACTCCGCGATGGTCCGGCATCTGAGCGGGACGATGGCCGTCCTGATCGAGAGCATGGAGGCCGACGAGCGAAAGCACGCGGAGCTGCTTCGCGGCCTTCTGGACTCGGGCTTCCCTCCGACGCGGCGGGGCGCCTCCACCCGCGCCGCTAAATCGGCGGTCGGTTCGCAGCACTAGGGTCGGACCCTTTCCAGGGACAGGAAGCGCACCTTGCCCTCGGGAGCGACCGAGGCGACCAGAAACTCCTTCCGGACCCCCTGAGCGACTCGAACCCCCCCGGCGACTTCCGGCCACGCGGTCACATGGTCGGACGGGACCGCCTGGATGAGGTAGCGGGCGTGGGCGTGGGACGGATTCCGGGGATACGCGCGGAAATGGGCTCCGTACTTGAAGCCGGTCTTCACGACCAGGTGGCGGCTCCGTAGGTCCCGGTAGGCGGCAAGGCGCTGACGGAATCGAGGGTCGAGACGGAGGGCCCTTCGCTCGAGCCGGTCGAGCGGGATCGCGCGGCCGCTCTTCGTGTCCTTTAGACGGATCTGGCCCGAGGCGGCCAGGTAGGCCGCCTCGATCAGAGAGAGCTCGAGCCGGTCGCCCACATGGCTCCCGTAGGCGAGCTCCCGACCCAGCTCGGCGACCGCCGCTCGGTCGTGAACGGAAACCCGGTCCTCCGAGAGCCATCCCTCCGCCGGCTCGGGAAGCGGTCTGGGCGGGAGGGCCCCGGTCGGGGCCGGGCGCCGGACCCGATAGTACGTGAGGTCCGACTCCTCGTCGACCAGACCGAGGAGGAGGACCTTCTTCGCGCTCTGCGCCCGCTCGGAGAGCTCGACCAGATGCGCGAGGTCGAAGGGGACTCGCTCGCTCATCGCCTCGACCCAGTAGCGGGAGGGCGTCTTGTGGAGCGTCCCGCCGCGGGGGAGGACGGAGAAGGCGACCGGGGGAGGGCTCGCCCGGACGACGTAGCCGCGCTGGCGGAGGTCGCGGTAGACGAGGTAGCGGACCGGAAAGCCGGGGTCGGCCTTCACCGCCCTTCGAAAGATCGTCGACCAGCCGACCCGCGCGCCGGAGGGCGTAGCGACCTCCGCCCGCTCCATCTCGCTCAGATAGACCGCCTCGTACCGGTCGAGCGAGAGACCGCCTCCGGGAAGGGGGGTGCCAAAGAATCCCTTCCCGTAGATGCTGCTCGCCTCGGCCGGGTCGTCGAACCGGACCGTCGCGTCCGGGGCGAGGGCGCCGCTCACCGCGAGGCTCCCCTCAGGTCGGAGAGCGTGACGAGGGGTTCGAGCCGGACGCCCAGCGCGGCGAGGCGCTCCCGCGCGCCGTTCTCCCGGTCGACCACGACCAGGGCTCGGTCGACGACCCCCCCGGCGCTTCGCAGGATCTCGACCGACCGAGCCGAGCTACCCCCGGTGGTGGAGACGTCCTCGATCAGGAGGACCCGGGCCCCGGGCGGGATCTCCCCTTCGAACGCCTGGCGGGTCCCGTGGTCCTTCGCCTCCTTGCGCAGGACGACGAACCGGTGGCCCGTCCGGAGGGCCGTCGCCACCACGAGCGGCACTGCCCCGAGCTCCATGCCGGCGAGACGGTCGACCGACCCGACGCGGGCCGCGAGAAGCTCCGCGAGGAGGCCAAGGCGGGCCGGGTCGGTCCAGGCACGCTTCACGTCGACGTAGACGTCGCTCTTCTGGCCGGAGGCGAGGGTGAAGTCGCCGAACCGAACCGCCTCCGCTTCCAGGAGCGCGCGGACCAGGCGGGCCTTCTCCCGGTCCGATTCCTTCGGTGCCTTCATCACCAGGGGACCTGCTTCACCCCGACCTTGAACCCGACCCAGTTGAAGGCGACGTGCAGGCCGAGCGTGTAGACCACGAGCCATAAGACCGCTTCCCAGTGACCGAAGACGTTCCAGAACAGGGTCGGATAGAACGCGAAGCCGAGGGCGATCGGAACGAGAACGAACGGGAGCTGGTCGACCAGGACCGTCCGCGCCCCGCTCTCCCGGCCGAGCCGCCGCTTCGCGAACGAACCGAGGGCGTCGCCGACCATCGCCCCGAACGTCAGGATCACCGCGAGGGGCAGCGCGTCCAGGACCGTCGGTGCGAGGACCGGTACAACCGCGAGGTTGGGCGGGGCGAGCAGGATGATCCACGCCTCGAGGAGGCAGAACGGGATCGCGCCGAGCCCGCCCGCGAGGAAGCCGGACCACGACTTCGACGGGCCAAGGACGCGGCGACCGTCCTTCGCCCAGGTCCGGCCGAAATCCATCGGGGGACCTCGGCCCCGCGGGAGCGTCGCGAAGGCGTTCGCGATGTACGCCGGGAGGAGGAGCCAGAGGACCGCGAGCGCGCTCGCGAAGAACTGGGGCAGCACCGGCGGGCCCCGTTACGGCTCCCGGACGAACCGCTCGATCGTCGTCGCGACCGCCGCGATCTTCCGAGGGTCAGCGCTCTCCTCGGCGTCGTGAATGTGCGACTCCGGGTCGATGCTCCCGAAGACGAGCGCGGGCAGCGGCTGCCCTCGAGGCGTGGAGAGGCCCCGCAGGCTGCTCGCGTCGGTCCCCCCGTACTCTCCGAGAACCCCGCGCGAGCCGAGGGTCTCGCGCATGATCCGTTCGAGCTTGAGCGCGGCCGGATGGTCGACCGGGAGCGCGTAGCCCGGGCGACACCGGCCCGGGGGAGCGACGACCCGAGCCTGGGGCATCGACCGGGCGGCCCACTCGGTGAGGTCGCCCATCGCCTGCGAGAGCCCGTCCTCCAGCGCCATCTCCGGGGTGAGGCGGAGGTCGACCGTGAAGGTCGACCTTCCGAGAGGGCCCGTTTCGATGAGCCCGTGGTCGGCCGCGACCCGAAGGAGCCCGATGGCTGCCGGGACCGGATTGTGCCCGCGATGGGGATACCCTCCGTGCGTCGCCTCTCCGACGACTTGAAGGGCGAGGGCGCCCGCAGGAACCGTGAGTGAGGTGGCACCGCCCTTCTCGAGGCGGAACGGCGGAGGAAGGAACGGTTCCAACCGGCCGGGTAGGCTCCCGAGTTCCGACGACCCGCCGCCGAACACGAGGGTCACGGAGCGAGCGATCTGGTTCGCGGCGTCGGTCTCTGCGTGCGCGGCCCGCAGGACGACCTTGGTCGGGGCCGGGGTCACGTCCGCGAGGTCGAACTGGGTGACCGAGGCCCGGCCGGTGATCACGGGCTCGGGGGCGTGCCGGTCGGGCCAGTCGGGCGAGCGGTAGACCGACTTCCAAGCCCGGGCGATTCGGTCGAGGCCGACGAGCCTCTCTCCGAAGGCCAGGGTGTCGGCCAGGGAGGAAGGCTCCTCGAACGACGCCGTGAGGAACGCGACGCC
>JASHTB010000124.1 GCA_030040775.1 Thermoplasmata archaeon
GGGTGCCGCAGCGCGAGCAGGCGGGCCGAGTCGAGAAGCTCGCCGTAGATGTCGAGCTGGAACTGGCCCTCGGCGGCATTCCCGACCCGGACCGGGCGGGAGTGGCGGAACCCCTCGAGATGCGGAAGCTCTCGCTCGGCGAGCTCCGACTCACCGTGGGTACCGTACACCACGCGAAGGGGCATCGTCCCGTCGCGCGAGGACGGCCGCTCCATCACCCAGGTAAGGAAACGTTCGGCCTCCCCCACGTGACCGAGGAGCAAGAGCGCCTGGGCGCAGAACGCCGCGTCCCGGACCCAGGCGTACCGATAGTCCCAGTTGCGGCTCCCTCCGGGCCATTCGGGGAGCGAGGTGGTCGGGGCCGCGACGAACGCCCCGGAAGGCTCGGCGCACAGGAGCTTGAGAACGAGTTCCGAACGCTCGACCCACGCGTGCCAGAGACCGGCGATCCGGTGAAGGGGGGTCGTCGGCGGGTGGACCCACTGCTGCCAGTATCGGGTCGTGACGCGAAGGAGTTCCTCGGGGCTATCCACCGCCCGGCGGCCAGACCCCCAGGCGAGCTCGAGCGAGGTCCGGGCTCCCGGGGAAAGTTCGACGGTTCCCGAGAGGCGGGGTCCGTCCACCTCCAGGCTGACGGGGGTTCGAATCCACAGTTCGTCCTCGGAGCTGCGGGCCTCGAAGCCTTCGTCGCGGGCTCGCCAGCTCGCTGACTCCAAACCGTAGCGGAACCGCGGCTCAACCGTGGTCCGAACCCGGATCGGCCCGCCCCGCGCTTCCGCGATTCGGTCGATCGTCGCGAGGTCACGCGCCGGCTCCTCGGGCTCGATCGGCATGAAGTCGATCAGGTCGAGCTGCCGCTCGCCGCGAAGGAAGAACCGGGTGAGAAGAACGTTCGTCGACGGAAGGTAGGTCTGCTGACTCTCGTAGCGCTCGGCCGGGACGACCTCGCAAAACCCCCCTCGGTGCCGGTCGAGCAGCCGCGCGAAGACGCTGGGAGAGGCGAACCGGGGAAGGCACGCCCAGTCGATCGAGCCGAACCGAGAGACAAGGACGGCAGTGTGCAGGTTGCCGATCGCTCCGTAATCGTAGATCGCCGGCGCTCGCGTAGGGGCGGGTGTAGGAAAAGGGCCAGGAAGGGACATCGTCACTGCGCCCGCCCCGCAGGGTGGGGCGCGGCGGGCGAGTCCCGGGTGGTTCATCTCTCTTCGGGCAACGGAGTGTGGGCTGTTGGGCTGCTGCGAGCCCCCCGCACCGCCTTTTCGGGGGCCCTTTCCGGAAGGCGGGGAGTTTCGAAAGGCCGGGACGACAACTCCTTTTCAGTACCGCTTCTCAGGGTTCGCGCGAGATTAAATCGCCCTTCCCTTCTCCTGGCTCAGGGGAGGACCGCCTGCTCCAGTTTCTCGGAGGGACGAGGCGCTCGCGTCCCCCGTCCGGCGCGGGCGGCCCGACGGGGCGATGACGGAGCTCTCGGCCTACCTCTTGGTCGCCGCCGCGTTCGCCTTTGCGGTCAGCATCGGTGCCCATTACACCGGCGCGTGCATGGGGATGCCGTACGCGGCCGGGGCGATCCGCGCCCCTCGCGCGCTCCTGTTCATGGCCCCGCTCGCCCTCCTCGGGGCGGCGCTCGCGAGCGAGGGCGTGGAGGCGACGGTCGGCCACGGGATCCTCGGCTCGGGTCCCGTCGCCCTCGGCCTCGCGCTCGCCATCGTCCTAAGTTCCCTTGCGCTGACGAGCGCGTACAACTTCCTCACGGTCCCGACGTCGACGATTCAGATCTTCGTCTTCTCTACGGTCGGTGCGGGGCTCGCCGCGGGGATCCCGGTCCACTGGGGAACCGTCGAGACGCTCCTCGTGCTCTGGGCGGTGGCTCCGTTCGCCGCCTTCGGCCTCGGCTACCTGTTCGTCCGGGGCTCGGACCGGTGGCGACGAGCCGGATCGACCCCGGGCCCGAGCCTTCCGTCGACCGCGGTCGTGGGGCTCGTCGGGGTCGGCCTCGCCGCCTCGTTCGCGATGGGGGCGAACGACGTCAGCAACGCCTCGGGCGCGTTCGTCATGACCGGACTGTTCGGGCTTGTGGTCTCCGCTACGATCGGCGGCCTCGGCCTCGCGGTCGGAGTGCTCACGTGGGGCCGACCCCTCCTTCGGCGGGTCGCCTTCGACCTCGTCCGGCTCGACCCTCCGATGGCCATCGCCTCCCAGCTCGCCCAGGCCGCGGTGATCCTCGTCTACGTCGTCTTCGGCTACTTTACGTCGATCAATCAGGCGCTCGTCGGGTCGATGATCGGCGCCGGGGTCGCGAGAGGGCAGAAGACCGTGCTCTGGAAGGCCATCCGAGGGGTCCTCACGGGGTGGGCGCTCGGGCCACTATCGGGCGCGGCGCTTGGGTTCGCGCTCGCCTCGGCGTTCGGAAGTCTCCACTGGCTCTGACCGCGGGTCCGAACGGCGCTCGGTCCGACGGCCCGACGAGCCCGCCTCGGTTACCCGAGCCTCCGCGACCCTTTAAGT
>JASHTB010000012.1 GCA_030040775.1 Thermoplasmata archaeon
ACCCCCGCGAGGATCAGGAAGAGCGCGAAGATCAGGAGGAAGATCACCAGGAACTGCGAGATGTTGACGGTGAGTCCGGCGCTGGCCAGCACACTGAGATCGCCCATGCGGTCTGTGCCCTCCCCTTCAGAACTTGATGCCTGTGAGGGTCTTGGTGTCGATCACGCCCGACACCGAGCGGATCTTGTCGACTACGAGCTGGCCGAGGGCGTTGAAGTCCTCCGCCTCGACCTTCGCGATCAGGTCGTACTCGCCGAACAGCGGATGGAGCTCCACGATCCCCTTCACGCGGAGCAGCTCCGTGTAGACTTCGTGCTCCTTGGCCGGGGCCGTGCTGATGAGGACGAATCCGATGGCCACGCCGGGCAACTCCTCTTCGAAGCGGCGCGAGTAGTGGCGGGCCTAATAAGCGTGTCGTGGGAACGGAGCCCCTCCGCCGAGAGAACGGGGGGCCGTCAACCGCCGGCGCCACTCGAGTGTGCGCGGCTTAAGTAAGGCACCATTAGCCCCGGGTTCGAACGATGGCGTTCTCGCTCCGGACCTGGCCGTCTCGTCTCCTCGCGAAGCCGTGGCTGCTCGCTTTCGTACCGATCAACGCCGCGACCGCCGGCTTCGGGGTCGTCCTGCCGCTGCTGATCCTGATCCCCCTTCACGGGACGTGGGCGAACGTTGCGGTCGCTGCGACGTTCTTCAATGCGGCGGTGATACTCCTCTCGGTCCTCTGGGGCCACCTCTCGGACCGCTACCCGCGCCGCCGCCTCTTCCTGGCCATTAACTTCGCCGGCTACGCCGCGCTGTACCTCCTCCTCACCCGGGTCACGTCGATCTCCGAACTCTACCTGATCTACACCGCGGTCGGAGTGATTGCACCGGCCGGAACGAGTGCTTCCAACCTGCTCATCCTCGAGAAATTCACGGAGAACGAACGGCCGAACGCCTACGCTTCGTTTCAGGAGATGAGCATGATCGGCTCGGTTGTCGGACTCCTCATCGGATACTTCTGGACCGTCGAGAACGCGACCTTGTACTCGCTCCTTTACGTGCTCGCGGGACTCGCGTTCGTGAGCGCGCTCGCTTTCTGGTTCGGCGTCCGGGAGGCCGAGCGGACGCTCACGACGGCGCACGTCGCGCGCCACCCGGAGAGCCTGTTCTCGCGCCTCAAGGTCGTGCTCTCCTTCCGGATCCCGATACCGTTCTTCCCGAAGCGGCCGAAGCTCCGACCGAGACCGATCGCTCGGTTCCGCGCCTGGGCCCGCGCGGAACTGCACCACGAACTTCCGCTGATTCTCATCGCGTCGTTCCTGTTCAATCTCTCCGCGAACCTGTTCAACATCTCGTACACTCCGTACCTCTACTCGGCAGGGCTGGTCGCCTCGTCGATCTTCCTGGTGAACCTTTCGAACAACTTCGCTCAAACGCTGATCTTCCCGTTCACGGGCGGGTTATCGAATCGGGTCGGCTCGGACCGGCTCGTCCAACGCGCGACGTACCTGAGGAGCATCGGCTACCTCGCGACCGCCGCGTTCACGTTCGCCGTCTTCAGCCGGCCCGCCGCGTTCGAGGCCAACCTCTTCGTCTACGCCCTTCTCGGAGGGGCGATCGCCGTCTACACGACCGCGAGCTCGCTCATGCTGTTCCGCGGGCTCCACGGTCGGGACAGCGGGAGCATCCTCGGGGTCAACAGCGCGCTCGGAGGCGCGGCCGCGGTCCTCGGGGCGGGTCTCTCGGGGATTCTCTCCGTCTTCGGTAGCTACCGTCTCGTGTTTCTCGTCGCCGGCGGTTCGCTCCTCGTCTCGCTTCCTCTCTGGACGGCGGCCTCGGTCGCCTACGCACGGCGACGGCTCGGGCAGTCCGACATGCCGGTCGCGTCCTCGGAGCGTCGAGGGACGCACCCCGCCGAAGGGGCTACGGCCGCAAAAACCCCATAACCTGCGCGCCGTTCGAGCGCTCTCACGGGTTCCTTCATGCCAGAGATGGCCGAGGTCCAGCGCGGGCTTCAGGACGTCGTCGCGCTCGAGTCTCGCATCTGCTTCATCGACGGCCGTCAGGGGCGACTGATCTACCAGGGATACGACATCCGCGACCTCGCCGCCCGGTCGACGTTCGAAGAGGTCGCCTACCTGCTCTGGTACGGACGCCTTCCCACCGCGACGCAGCTCGAGGACCTACACCGTCGGTTCGGCGAGCTCCGCACCCTGCCCGACGAGCTGGGTCAGCGAATCGACCAGATGCCGGTCGGCGCGCACCCGATGGACATCCTCCGGACCGCGGTGAGCGCGCTCGCCTTGTTCGAGCCGGAAGAAACGAAGCCGGGCGCGAGCTCGATCGGCGGAGCGCAGCGCTTGACCGCGGTCCTACCGAGCATCCTCGGGCAGTTCCATCGCCGGCGGAGTCGACTGCCGCCGCTGAAACCCCGGCCCGAGCTCTCTCAGGCGGCGTACCTCCTCTACGCCCTGGTGGACCGGGAGCCGACCGAACTCGAGAGTCGCGCGCTCGACGTCGCCCTCATCCTGCACGCCGACCACGAGCTCAACGCGTCGACGTTCGCGGCCCGGGTCACGGCGTCCACCCTCTCGGACCTTTACAGCGCGGTAACCAGCGCAGTCGGTACGCTCAAAGGCCCGCTCCACGGGGGAGCCAACGAACGGGTGATGGAGCTCCTGGACGAGATCGGCCAGGTCGACCGCACGGAAGAGGTCGTGAAGGCGAAGCTCGTTCGCCACGAGCGGATCATGGGGTTCGGCCACCGCGTCTACAAGGTCGAAGACCCGCGGGCGACGATCCTTCGAGAGTGGTCGCGCAAGCTCGGCGAGGCCAAGGGGGACCTGCGCTCCTACGAGCTTCTGCGTGCGCTCGAGGCGGTCGTCCACCAGGAAAAGGGCCTCTACCCGAACGTCGACCTCTACTCGGGGTCGATCTACTCGCTCCTCGGGGTCCCTCGGGACCTGTTCACCCCGATCTTTGCCGCGAGCCGCGTGGCGGGCTGGACCGCCCATGTCCTCGAGGAGTACCAGGACCTCCGGCTCATTCGGCCCACGGCAAAATACGTCGGGGCGGTCGACCTACCGTACGTTCCGGTGAGTCAGCGCGGCTAGTCAGGCGCGGGACGTTCCTCGCGGACGGCGAAGAGCTCGGGCTTGGGACGGGGGCCCCTTCGACGGGGAACGGAGAGCCCCTTCGCGGTCCGATTCGGGCACGGTTCCGTTCGGAACCAGAGGAAGGGCGCGCAATCGCACGCCGGTCGCGTCATAGATCGCGTTCGCGATGGCCGGAGCGACGGCCATCAGCGGAGCTTCGCCTCCTCCCTGCGAGGGGAGGTCCCGACGGTCGAGGAGGACGACCTCGATCGGAGGAGTGTCACGGAACCGAGGTACGCGATACTGGGAGAGTCTCGGGTTCAGGACCCTCCCGCGATCGAAGTGGATGGCTTCGAACAGGGCTCCCCCGAGCGCCATGATCGTGCCACCCTCGACCTGACTTCTCAGGCCGCTCGGATGGACGATGGCGCCGCACTCGAAACCGGTCACGATCCGAACCACGCTTAGGCGTCGGTTCGCGGGTACCTCAACCTCCGCGAAGGTCGCGACGCGGCCTCCTTTCTCCATCCCCACGGCGATCCCCCGCCCGCGACCCGGACCCATAGACCCGGGCGGGCTGCCTCGGTCGGCCCATCCCGCTCGGTCGGCCACCGCGCGCAAGACCGCCGAAAGTCGGTCGTCCTCCAGGTGGCGAAGTCGGTACCCGACCGGGTCGATCCCGCAGCGGGACGCGAGCTCGTCCATGTGGGACTCGCGCGCGAAGTTGTTCGCCACCGCGGCCAGGGCGCGGTACGGTCCCTGGGGAAGCGGAGACTCCGCGGGCTGGTTGTCGACCTTCTGGGCCGGGGCCCGGTAGGGGGTGCGCGCCGCGGCCGAGCCGGCGTTGAGGATCTGGAACTGCCAGGCCACGAGCTCTCCGTTCTCCTTCGCCCCCGACCGAATATCGACCACGGCCATCGGTCGGAAGTGCGTCTGCGTGAACTCTTCCTCCCGGGTATACACGATGCGCACCGGTCGACCCGAGGCCTTGGCCAGTCGCGCGGCGCCGAGCGCGAGCGTTTCGGCGTGCTTTCCGCCGAACCCCGCCCCGATGGGAGGAATGATGACGTGGACGTTCGACGGCGTAAGGCCGAGGGCCTCCGCCAGCCCGTCCCGGGCTGGGAACGGCGTCTGACTACCGAGCCAGATCGTGAGACGGTCGCCCTCCCACGAGGCAAGGGCGGCGTGGGTCTCCATCGGAACGTGAGCGATGTACGCGGTCGAGTACGTCGCGTTAAGGGTGACCGGGGCGGAGGAGAGCGCCGCGGCGACGTTCCCGACGGAATGGTGGATGACGTCCCAGAACTCCTCTCCTTCGGCGGGATGGCGTCGAAGGTAGGAGACGATCTCACCCTCCGCGGGCTGGTCCGTCGTCCTCCACTTCGCCCGGACCGCACGGAGCGCGGCGGCGGCAGTCAACGGGTCCGGTGCGGCGACCGCTACGAGGTCTCCGTCGTGCACGCTGACGACCCCGCGCATCGAGCGAACGCGAGAAAGGTCGACCGAGACGAGCGTCGCCCCGTAGGACGGCGGGAACAGCAGTCTCCCGTGGAGCAGGCCGGGGAGACGGAGGTCCGAAGCGTACTTCCGGGCGCCCGTCACCGTCTCGAGCGCCCCGAGGTTGACGGTCGGCCGACCGGCCCGGGTCCACTCGGTCGGAGGGACCGGGTGGGTGGAGGACGGAACGACCTCGACCCGGCGCAGTCCCCGGACGAGCTCTCCGTATCCGAGCGAGCGCGAGCTTTCGGTTCCCTTCACCCAGACCCGGCCGTCCTGGTAGTCGAGGTCGGGGACGGCCGCCTCGAGGCGCGACGCGGCGATCTCGAGGAGCACTGCTCGAGCGGCCGCCCCGGTCGTCCGAAGGTGCTCTCCGGCATCGGGCATGCTCCGGCTGCCGAACGTGCCCATGTCCCACGGACAGACGTCCGTGTCCCCCATCGTCAGTTCGACCGCGTCGAGGGGCAGACGAAGCTCTTCCGAGACGAGGAGGGAGAGCGCCGTGCGCGTTCCCTGGCCCACCTCGACCTTGCCGATGAACGCTCGCGCCTTCCCGTCGGCGCCGATGTGTATCCAGGCCCCTCCGTGAGGAGGGCCCCCGCGGCCCCACCCTTCCCGGCCGGGACGCCGGCCCGGTAGGACGACCACGAGCCCGTCCCCAAACCGGTCGAAGTACGGGCGCTCGTTCGGGGCTGCGAGGTCGAACGGAACGCCGCTCCGAGGCGCACTCATCGGCTCCTCGCCTCCGGCCGGAGCGTGCCCTGCGCGGCCCGTAGGATCGCCTCGACGACCCTGAGGTATCCTCCGCATCGACAGATGTTGCCGTCCATCGCGGTTCGTACCTCTTCTTCCGTGGGGTTCGGATTCTGCGAGAGAAGGGAAGCACCGGCCATGATCATCCCCGGGGTACAGAAGCCGCATTGGAAGGGACAGAGCTCGAGGAACGCCTGTTGGACCGGATGGAGTCGGCCTCCCTGGGCGAGCCCCTCGATGGTGACGATCGATCGCCCCAAGGCCTCGGAGACCGGGATCGCACACGCCCGGACCGCGAGCCCCTCGAGAAGGACCTTGCAAGCACCGCACTCTCCTTCCCCGCATCCGTACTTCGCTCCCGTGAGCCCGAGCTCCTCCCGGAGGACGTAGAGGAGGCTTCGGTCTCGGTCCAGCGAGATCGGGTGGGCGACTCCGTTCACTCGAAGGACCGTCTCCGCGCTCGTTGCCCGGCTCCGTCTCGTGGACCGGGGTCGTGACGTTCGGTCCTTCGGGGTGCGTCGAGGGTTCGCAGCGGGCTTTCGACGGGGCGGCACAGGTATTCGAACCGAGCCGGGGATATCATTCTCACGGGCCAACCGTGAAATCACCAGAGCGCTCCCAAGCGACCGCTCGGAGAAGAGAGCGCATCCGCCCGCAGGTCGACCTCCCTCCCGTCGCGATGGAGAGCCGATAGTCACCCTAGGTGAGTGTCTCGGGTGCGTCCAGGACTTGGCCTGCGACCACCCTACTCCCGGAGGAGGAGGAAGCGGGTCGAGACCGATGAGCGACGCGATCGGCACCGAGGCGCTGGGAAAGACGTACCCCGGCGGGGTCGAGGCCGTCGCGGACGTGACGCTCTCGGTCCGCCCGGGCGAGATCTACGGGTTCCTGGGGCCGAACGGGGCCGGAAAGACGACGACGATCTCGATGTTGACGACCCTGCTCCGCCCCACTCACGGCGCGGCGTGGGTCGAGGGGATCGACGTGACTCTTCGCCCCGAAGAGGTCCGGCGTCGGATCGGCCTTGTCTTTCAACGGTCGACCGCGGATGAGACGTTGACCGGCCGGGAGAACCTCGAGGTCGCGGCCGGGTTGAACGGCCTTTCCCCGCGCGAGTCGCGACCGCGCATTCGGGAGGTTCTCTCCCGGCTTGACCTGACGGATGCGGCCGACCGGAAAGCGAGCACGTATTCCGGAGGGATGCTCCGCCGGCTCGAGATCGCCGCGGGGATCGTGCACGACCCGAGCATACTGTTCCTGGACGAGCCGACGCTCGGCCTCGACCCGCAGGGGCGAGCCGGTTTCTGGGAGTACATCCGTGACCTTCGGGGGAATCACGGGGTCACGATCTTCCTCACGACCCACTACCTCGAGGAGGCGGACCGTCTCTGCGACCGTCTTTCGATCCTTGACCACGGAAAGGTTCTCGCGACCGGAACGCCCTCGGCTCTCAAGGAGACGCTCGCGCGCGACGCGGTCGTCGTGCGGACCTCGGACCCCTCGCGAGACCTCCGACCGGTCCTCGAACGGTTACCGGGAGTCCTGGCTGTGGAGGCCGTCCCCGGCGATGGGGCGACGCGGGTAGAGGTGGTCCGGGCGGAATCGTTCGTTCCGGTCGTGGTGCGCGCGTGCGATGCGGCCGGCATCGAGATCGCCTCCGTGGCCACTCGCAAGCCGAGTTTGGACGAGGTCTTCCTCTCGATGACCGGCCGGGAATATCGGGAGGAGTCCGAGGGGAACCACCGCGAGTTCGCTGCCGCCTTCGGAAGCGGACGGCACGGAGGGCGGTAATGTACCGGGAGTTCGTCACCGTCCTGCGGCGAGAGTACCTGAAGTGGGTACGAGTCCCGATCTGGGTTGCGTCGGCGTTCGTCGTCCCGGTGCTCTATCTGGTCCTCTTCGGCCAGGCGTTCGACCTCGACCGCCTGTTCCCCGCCGGCGCGAGCGGCTCGGTCTATGTCTCCCGGGCGCTTCTCGGCGCCCCGGATTACTTCTCCTACTTCGCCGTGGGGATGGTCGCCTTCGTCACGCTGACGGCGTCGCTCTACTCGGGGACCGGGGTCCTCTTCGATAAACAGCTCGGGATCCACCAGCGGATCGTAGCGACGCCCGCACCCCGGAGCGCCCTCTTCGCGGGAACCCTGGCGTTCCGCGCCTTCTCGGCCGCGTGGCCGGCGTTCCTCGCGTTCGGGGTCGCGCTCGCGTTCACCGGGGTGCCCGGACTGGTGGGACTCTCGGTCCGACCCTCGGTGTCTCCCCTCGGGGTCGGGGAGATCCTCCTTGCGGAAGCCCTGCTCGCGCTGATGTTCACCGCCCTGTTCCTTTCGTTCGGGTACGTGCTGGATTCGAACGAGGCGTACTTCGGCATCACGACGCTGCTCAATCTACCGATCCTGTTCACTTCGAACGCCCTGTTTCCCGAGGCGACGATGCCGGCGTGGCTACAGTCCGTTACGGCCTACAACCCGGCTTCCCTCGCCGTGAACGTCATGCGAGAGAACCTCTTCGCAACGCGCGGGTACCCTTACCCGCCCGAGGTCTACCTCCTCGGTCTCCTCGGCTGGGCCGCGGCGCTCGTCGCCCTCGCCCTCTACCTCTCGGCCCGGTCACTTCGGGTGCGCTAGCCGATGCCGAGAAGACCTCCGCCGCGGTAGGAGACTCCCTCCTACGGGACCGGAGAAGATCACAAAACTCAACATTCGTCTGTTGTCTTCGCCGTAAGCGGGGTGTACGTCCAGAAAATTCTCCTGGAAGTCTATGATTACACACTTTTTGGCGCGCTCGATTTTTATTCGTCCGCGCCGTTCTCGCCTCGGGGCGAGAGATGGTCGAAGTCCGGGCGGCGCGTCCGACCGACCTTGGGCGCGTGGTAGCCATCTACAATCACTACGTCGAGCATTCGGCGGCGACGTTCGACCTCGTGCCGGCCCGGCCTGAGGACAGGATCGCCTGGTTCGACGAGCACTCGAGAGGCGGTCGGTATCGTCTCCTCGTGGCCACTGAGGACGACCAGCTGGTGGGCTGGGCTACGACCAGCCCGTTTCGCCCCCGCGCGGCTTACGCCACCACGGTCGAATCGTCCGTCTACGTGGCTCCCGGGGCGGTCGGACGGGGGATCGGCTCGCGCCTCTACCGGTCCCTCTTCGCCGCCATCTCCGAGGAGGACCTCGAGCGGGTGGTCGCGGGCGTGACAACTCCCAACCCCGCATCGGTACGGCTCCATCGGCGCTTCGGATTCCGTCGCGTGGGCACGTTCCATCGTGTCGGCCGAAAGTTCGGCCGGTTCTGGGACGTCGCCTGGTTCGAGCGGTCCCTTCAGGACGGCGAGGCGGCATCAGTTCGGGGCAGAGCGGCGGCGCTCCGCCCGGGGGACTCGGCCGACTCGACGGAGAACTTCCGCGGCGCTCCCTCGGCATGAGCGACTATCACCTCCGTCTCGCGCGAGAGTCTGACGTCCCCGCCCTCTCGACCTGTCTTCACGAGGCGTTCGCCCCATTCCGGGAGGAGTACTCGCGGGCCGCGTACGCGAACACCGTGCCGTCCCAGCCGGAGCTTCTCGAGCGGGTTCGGACGATGTCGGTATGGGTTGTCATCGACCGACGCGGAGTGTTGGTGGGCACGGTGTCCGCGAGCCGTCGTTCTCCGGTGGAGGGGCACCTTCGAGGAATGGCCGTGCGTCCGGACCGGCAGGGGTCCGGGGTGGCCGATGCGCTGCTCGACCGTGCGGTGAAGAGCCTCGCGGCTCTGGGATGCCGCAAAGTGACCCTCGACACGACCCGGCCCCTCGCGCGTGCGCGGCGTTTCTACGAGAAGCACGGTTTCTCGGCTACAGGGACCGTCACGGATTTCTTCGGAATGCCGCTCTTGGAGTACGCTCGCGCGCTCGTCTGAGGTCCGAGGCACCTCGCTTCGCCGCTCTCCCCGAAACGCCGCGGTCCTGGGAGAGCGAAAGGCCCCTCGGCCGTGCGGCGTCCGTCCTATCGACCTCTGGACTTCTTCCGGCGCGGTCCGACCCGGACGACGCTCATCAGGGGGTAGCGGAGGTCGGGTCGATGACGCAAGCGGGCGATGACGGACACGGGTCCGTCGACGAGCTCCACTGTCACGTCCAGCATCTCCGCCGTGAGATAACGGTAGGCAAATCGGCCGCGTCCGAGCGGGCCTCCGCGCTCCGGAACGACGTGTACCCGCACCGACCGAACGTACGGCTGGAGCCGTATCGCGCCCTCGATCGCGTGCGCCACCGAACGGGCCGAGAGGCGAGAGACCGGCATGCCGAGATACTGATGGAACGCGCCGCCGAGCTTCACTCCGGCCTCGAAGAGCAGCGCTTCGCGCCGGGAGAGCCGGGCGGCGTGGAGGGAACGAAGGGCCGTCATGGGGCCGGGGACCGGGACGGTGAACGACGTACCGTGAACGGCCCCACTAGATAGTAGCTCGCGACGCCGAGGAGGAAGGCGAACGCCGAGGCATAGGAGAGGAGGTAGAGAGAGGACCCGGTCGCGGGGCGGAACTGCAACGGTACGAGCGTGATCGCGGCCGCGACGGCCGTCAGGGCCATCGGCCAGCGCAAGGGGCTCCCTCGACGGATCTTCGGATACGGAACCGGGACGACCATCATGACCGAAACGATGGCGGTGCCGACCAGGACGCCGATCGGCGCCACGCTCTGAAACGCCGGAGTGTCGTGGAAGAGGACCACGACGGTGATCGCGAGCGCGCTCTGAGGGGTCGGCACCCCGAGGAACGAAGGTCGCTGATAGGCGGCGGCCGTAAAGTAGGTCAACCGGGCGACGGCGGCGGAAAAGTAGACGACCCCGAGCGCGACGGCGAGCGGCATCCAGGGCTGCCAGGTGCTCAGGTCTCCGGTGTGGACCGCCACGAGGAACGCCGGGGCCGCCCCGAACGTGACACCGTCGGCGACCGAGTCCGCGACCCGACCGAACGCGCCGGACGGCGAGACGCTACGCCGTGAGAAGATCCCGTCGAGCCCGTCGAAACCGATCCCGCAGGCGATGAGCAGCATCGCCCACAACTTGTTGCCGGCGAGAATGTAGAGGATCGCGCCGACGCCCAGGAGGGCATTCGCCAGCGTCGCGAGGTTCGCGAAGAGCCGGAAGCGGTCGCTCATGAAAGCTCCTGCGCGATCGGCGTGGTTCCGGCCCGCACC
>JASHTB010000013.1 GCA_030040775.1 Thermoplasmata archaeon
TCCGCGAAGCCACGAAACGAGGTAGCTGTCACAGTCCTGTCTGAGTCAGTGACACCCGTCACCACAACGGAGAGCGACCCCCGTTCCATGACGATTCCCGTCGGGGGGTCCTGGACTAGCGTGGGCCTTCTGGCCGGAGCAGGTGACGCGGCACCATGGGCACTTTCATCGCGCGCAGCAGGGCAACGAACCGCGGCTCGCCTCGGATCGGGTCGTACCACGGCAGATGGGAGATCAGGGCCAACCCCCGGCCGCCTTCCCGGTAGTCCCGTTCGAAGACCGCGAGCGCCTTTTCCGTGTCTCCCACGAGCGTATAGTACGTCGCCGCGTTTTCCAGCGAGAGATAGGAGGTCGGTCGCCCTCGCTCCCAATCGGATACCAGAGCCCGCAGCTCCTCCGGCCTCCCGAGATAGGCAAGGATCGCCGCACGGTTCGACCAGGGGTCAAGCTCCGGCTTTTTCGGGAGCGAACTGGCCAACCTCCCGGCCTCCTCGTGCCGGCCCGCAAAGGCGTACATCCAGGCGAGCGTTCCCCCCGCGACCGGAGAGTTGGGGAACGCATCTACCAAGTCCTTGGCGAGGGAGACCGTGGACTCCATATCCCCGGTCTCCAGGGTGGTCCAGACTATATTTCGCCGTGGGCCGATCCATAGAGGGTCAAGCGGTATCGCGGCCAGATACTGCTTCCGAGATTCCCCGAGGCGCTGGAGGACCTGCAGCAAGAATCCATACCAGAACCGGGCGGTCGAGCTGCTCGGGTTGAGGGCAATCGCCTGCTGGAACTCGGCTTCCGCACGCGCCCAGTCCTGGTCTCCTTGAAACGCAAGATTGCCCAGGGCCGTGTGCGCCTCTGACGAATCCGGACTGAGTTGGAGCGCCTTGGCAATGAGCTCGCGGGCACGAGGGATGACCTCGCGTGCGGCGAGCGACTCGCCCATCCGCGCCAGAAGGACATTCGCCAGGTAGGAGTACGCCGCCGAAAACCGAGGGTCCTGCCGGATCGCTTCTTCAAAAAAGGCCGTGGCCTCCTCTTCCCCCATCCCCGAGGTACTGGCGGCTTGCCAGGCGCGAATCCCCCGCAGGTACTGCTCGTACGCCACGAGGTTCGAGGTCGGCGGCTCTTGCATCGCCTGGCGCTCGGTCCTCAGCAGTTCGACCTTGAGCGCGGACGCGGTCTGTTCGGCCACCTCTGCCTGGATCGCGAACACGTTCTCGAGCTTCCGGTCGTAGGTCTTCGCCCACCGGTGCTCCTGGGTCCGCACGTCGATGAGCTGGACCGTGATCCGCAACTGGTCGCCCGCTTTGCGGACACTGCCTTCGAGCACCGAGTCGACGCCGAGCTCAGCTCCGATCTGCGCAATCGACTTCGGGGTCGATTTGTACGGCATCACTGAAGTTCGAGCGATGACCCGAAGGCCGCGGGCTTGGGAGGTGACCGAGATGAGCTCCTCGGTCAGCCCGTCGGCGAAGTACTCGTCCTTCGGGTCCGGGCTGATGTTCGCAAGCGGAAGGATCGCAAGGCGCGGGGGAACCGGTCCGGCCGAAGGGGTAGTTCCCGGTTCCATCCAGGGGAGTACGACCCGATAGACACCCAGTGGTTCTCGCACCCCCTTAACGGTCTTCGGCCCCAGGTTCTGGAACTGAAAGGCCAGCTTGTTGTGGACCTGGTCGAAAACCTGCGCGGATAGACAGATTCCGCCGGGCTCGGCCAACGGCTCCACTCGGGAGGCGATGTTCACGGCGTCGCCGAAGATGTCCGTTCCCCGGCGCTGAACGTCCCCCAGGTGGATACCGACCCGAATCTCAAGACGCCGGGCCCCGGCCTCCGCGTTGTGCTCGTGGATGCGACGCTGGAGCTCCACCCCGCACTCGACTGCGTCAAGCGCATCCGGGAACTCGAGGAGGAGTCCATCCCCGGTGGATTTGACCTTGCGGCCCCGATGAGCCTCGAGAATCGGTCGAACCAGCCTGTCGTGCTCCTGCAGGAGACGCAGCGCCCCGGCCTCGTCGGCCTGGGACATCGCGGTGTACCCGGCGATGTCGGTGAACATGATGGCGGCGAGACGCCGCGCCATGGTCCGACCGGGAAACCGTGTTCGATTAGATTACTCCTCGGGCCAAAGTCGAGCCGCGCCGTCCACTCTCAACCCGGCCCATCGGAGAAAGCAGAGCCGGGCCGCGCGAAGAAAAACCAGCCGCGGGAGGGACTGGCATGATGGTTCCTGTCCCTCCGGGTTTCCGCTTTGTCAGATATCCTCTCATACCCCCCGCTCGTGCGGTTGCCGCGGCCGCCCATGCCCCTCAGTTCCGCACCACTCTCCCCGGCCACGTGGCCGGCGTTCGCCCGTCTCGTGGAGAAACACGACGGAATCTTTGGAGGATGCTGGTGCATCTCCTTTCATCTCGAACCCGGGGAGAATAAGCGGTGGGCCGGGAGGTATCGCGAACTCAAGGAAGCCCGCGTCCGCGCGGGGCGGGCTCACGCGGCCTTGGTCTTCGACGGCCTCGAAGCGGTAGGTTGGTGCCAGTTCGGACCGACCGCTGAGCTTCCCAATATCCGAAGCAGGAAGGAGTACGAGATCGGCCTCGGGAAGCTCCCCGATTGGCGCATCACGTGCTTCTTCATCGACCGCGAGAGGAGAGGCGAGGGTGTCGCTTCTTTCGCCCTGCGTGAGGCAGTCCGATGCATTGCCCGGGCCGGGGGAGGGACGGTCGAGGGGTACCCCGAGGACTACGCGGGGGAAAGGACCTCGAATTCGTTTCTTTGCAGCGGAACCCTCGGAATGTTCGAGAAAGCCGGATTCAAGAAATCGCGTAAGATCGCGATGCGACGGTGGGTCGTCACTCGCCGGGTGCCGGCGACACGCGCGAGGGCTCGGAAGAAACGGTCAAACGGGTGAACAGATCGAATCTGTTCCTAACGTCGGCGGATGCGAATTGAGGAAAATCAGCCGCGGGAGGGACTTGAGCTAAGGGTTCAAGTCCCTAGGGACGGCGGCGTTCCAGACCCCTTGTACGCTCAAGGAACATTCCGACTCGAAGCACGTCCGTGCAAAACGGATCCGTTCTTGCACGGAAGGGTTGGTCGCACGAGTTCCCTGGTCGCGCGTCTTCACCCGGTCGGTCTCCGTTCGAGATCCCCTCATTGAGCTTGAGGTGGCCAGGGCTCACGGCCCCTTCGCTCGGTTCGGAACTGAGGAGACTGAACCCCGGGGCCCCGGCGATCGAGCTCCTAGTCGCCTGCTAGTTCAACAGGTACTCCAATCTTCTTCAACCACTTCTCGAATCTCGGGTCCTCGTGCAGAGCTTCGAATCCGAAGTCCACCGAAATGTCGACTAAGCCCATCGAGTGTTCTTGGTAGGCTTTTTCCAACCAGTCGAAGGCGGCATCCCGGTCCCCGACACTGGCGAAAGAGGTGGCTACAGCTAGTGCCCCAACGCCGCGCTCGCGATGGTACGTAACCAACTCAGAGACGATCTTGCGGGCTTCTTCAGTCTGTCCCGCTTTGGAGAGTGCGTAGACAACGTCGGCCCGTCCCATCGGGTTGGTGCCGTGCTCCATCTCGTTGGCCTTCCGGATCTTCGCAATCCCCTCGTCGTATCTCCCTTGGCGCACGAAGCAGAGCCCCAGGTTGCCCAACGCGAAAGAGTCGGTGGGGTCTATCGCGAGTACCCTCTCGTACAGCTCCGCAGCTCTCTCGGGGCGTCCGCCATAGAGGTAGGTATCGGCAGCGCCGCGAATCGTCCACGATGAAAGAGGGTCGAGCTCGAGCGCCTTTTGCGCCTCCGTCCACGCTTCCTCAAACCTTCGAACGAAGCTGTACAAATGAGCCACGAGAAGACGGCCCTCCGACAAGCTCGGGTTGAGTTCTAGGGCACGTTGAGCCTCTCTCAGGATACCCTTGAAGTCCCAAGAAGAATGCAAGGCCCCCGCGAGGGCCAAATGGGCCTCGGCCAGGGTTGGGTCGAGTTCGAGCGCCTTCTTGGACGCCGCTTCAACCTTGGAGATGGCCTCACTCGAAGGCATCATCTCGAACCAAGCTAGCCAGACGTACGTTCCCGCCACGGCGGCTTGGGCACGCGCGTACCGAGGGTCCTTCTGAATCGCCTGTTCGAAGTACCACAAGGCGGTCCGGAGTTCCTCCTTCGTAAGGTGTTGATAATGGAATTGCCCCTTCATGTAGAGCAAGTGAGCTTCCGTCACCTCCGTAGGAACCGTCCCAATCCGTTCCTTGTCCTCTCCGCGTAACTGGACTTCCAGCGCCGAGGCGACCTTCTCGGCAATCTCGCTCTGGATCGCGAAAATGTCCTCCAGATTCCGATCGTAGTTCTCCGCCCAGAGATGTCTGTCGGCGACCGGATCGATCAACTGAACGGTGACGCGGACCCGATTCCCGGCCCAACGGACGCTTCCTTCGAGAATCGTGCCGGCGCCTAGCTCGCGGGCAATCTCGGCCACGCGCTTCGGGTGGGTCTTGTACGGCATCACTGAGGTTCTCGAGATCACGCTCAAGTCCCGGACCTTGGAGATCGTGGAGATCAGCTCCTCCGTCAGGCCGTCCGCGAAGTACTCGTCCTTCGGGTCGGGACTCATGTTGGTCAGCGGAAGAACCGCGAGGCGGGGAGGAGTGGGCCCTCCTGGCGGCTTTTCCCCGGCGGCCCCTGGCAGCTCCACGCGATACACGTCGATTGGCTCTTGGACCCCCTTGAGACTCTTCGGACCCAGCTTTTCCAAGGGGAAAGCCACCTTGTTGCGCACCTGGGCGAAAACGTGCTCCGAGATGCAGACCCCGCCGGGGTCGGCCAGCGGCTCGATGCGAGAGGCGATATTCACCGCGTCTCCAAGGATGTCCGACCCGACCCCTTCCACATCGCCCACGTGAATCCCAACCCTCACCTGCAATTCGGGGGATGGTTCTCGCACGTTCCGCTCCCGGATGTGCCGCTGAAGGTCCATCGCACACGTCAGCGCGTCCAACGCGTTCGAGAACTCGATCAGGAGACCGTCCCCCATCGATTTCACCAAACGGCCCCGGTGGACCTCGAGGAGCCCGCGGACTAGTCGTTCTTGGTCCTGCAGCAATCGAAACGCGCCGGCCTCGTCAGTCTGGGTCAGGGCCGTGTACCCAGCGATGTCGGTGAACATGATGGCGGCGAGCCGCCGCGCCATGCCAAAATCGGAAATCGTGTTCGGTTAGATTACTCCTTGGACTGAAGTCGAGTTACGGCGTTTCATTCGAGCCCGAGGGTAAGTAGACGGGGACGGGGGCCAGTCGGGGAAAAACCAGCCGCGGGAGGGATTTGAACCCTCGGCCTGCTCCTTACCAAGGAGCCGCTCTACCAGCTGAGCCACCGCGGCGCGTCAGCTTCGACCCGACGCATCGTTCTTTTTCCGCTTTCTGGGATGAGCCGCTCGCTCTTTCTTGGCCCACGGGAAGCCAACAGACTCCTCGGTCCAGCGCTCCCGGCGGGTTGCCACGAACGGACGTTTCTCGAGGAACGCCCGCATCCCCTCCCTCTGGCCGGCGGTGCCGAAGAGTCGCGCCCACAGGTCGAGCTCGTGGTCGAGGCCGTCCTCGATATCCGGGTCGACAGAGTGGAGGAGAGCGAACTTCGCGGCGGCGAGGGCGACCGGGGGTTTCTCCGCAAGCTCCTGGGCGAGTTCGAGTGCTGCCGGAATAAGGTCGGGCCTCGCAACGACCCGGTCGACCAGTCCTTGGGCCTCCGCGAGGCGGGCGGAGACGGGGCGGCCGGTCAGGACCCAACGCCGGGCGCGAGCGAGTCCGATGCGCCGAGGAAGTCGGTGCGTGCCGCCCCAACCCGGCATCACCCCTAGGTTGATCTCGGGCTGTCCGAACGTCGCGTCGTCGCTCGCCAGGACGAAGTCGCAGGCAAGGGCGATCTCGCAGGCCCCTCCGAGGCAGACCCCGTGCACCGCCGCGATCACCGGGAGCGGCATCCGTTCGATCTGACGGGTGATCTGCTGCCCCCGGCTTCCGTGCTCACGGGCAGCGGTCGGGTCCAGCGAAGCCATCTCCCGTACGTCCGCGCCGGCGGCGAACGCCTTCTCGGCGGAGCTCGCGAGAACGACCGCACGGACGTCGGGGTCGGCTTCCGCCTCGCGGAGCCGGGCCGCGAGGGCCTCGAGCATCGGCTGCGAAAGGACGTTGACCGGTGGATGGTCGAGGGTGACGAGGAGCGTTCGACCGCGGCGCTCGGCTCCCACGAGCTCCTCGGTTCCCTCCCCAGGCATCGAGGGCAGCGAGCCGTGGCGTGCTATTTATGTGCGGCGCCTTCGCGGGGTTCGTGCGGGCCGTCATAACCACGTGGTTCGGCACCTACCTGTTGGACGGCGAGGCCGTTGTCCAATCGGTTCCCGCCCCGACCGACCCGGAATCCCTCGCGGAGCGAGCGCGGGCTCGTCGAGAGGGACGGCTCACACCGGAGGAGTCGGCCCTCCTGGCCGAGCGGGGAAACGAAAAGTGGCTCACCCGGGACCGCAGGCTCGCGGAACACGGACTTCTCCTCGACCCTCGAGCGCCGCGGTCGGTGCCGATACCGCCCACGGCGTCGGTGTCGCGGTCCCTCGCTCCCGCCCTCCTCCTGGCCGCGGACCGCGCCCTCGTCGCAGCCTGGGACCCGTCGATTCACGTGGAGGAGGCCGTGCGGGCCGCTTCCGACCTGGACCGGGTCCGCAATCTCGTCGGAGAGCGTCTCGCGAGCTGGGTCGCGCGGGATTCTCCCGACCTCGATGCGTCGGACCATGAGAGGGCGGTCCGGGCCGCGCTTGAGAACTCGGGAGAGGCGAGACTCGGTCCGGAAGACACGAACCTGCGGGAAGGACGGCGGCGTCTTGCCGAACTCTACCGGGCCGTCGAGTCGACGCGGGCGTCTCTGGAGGCCGCGGTCGAATCCGCGGCTCCGCGGAAGGCCCCGAATCTCGCAAGCCTGTTGGGGCCCGAGCTCACCGCTCGGCTCCTAGCGCAGGCCGGAGGGCTCGAACGGCTCGCGCGGCTCCCGGCGAGCACGATCCAAGTGCTGGGTGCGGAACGTGCCTTCTTCGAGCACCTGAGGGGGCGCGCCCCTCCTCCGCGGCACGGGCTCCTCTTCGTGCATCCGGCCCTCCAGTCCGCCCCCCGCTCCGAGCGAGGAAAGCTGGCGCGAGCCCTCGCCGGGAAGGCCGCCATCGCCGCCCGGCGAGACCAGGTCGGAGCGCCCGTCGACCCGACCCTGTCCCGAGCGTTCGAAGCGCGGCGAGCAGCGATTACGGCCCGTCGCGGAACGAAGAGGGGAAAGCCTCGGGGAGGCTCACGCTAGCCATTTCACGGTGCAGCCCTGGACGGGCACCTCGGAAGGTTGTACCGGTTTTCCCGATAGGGCCTGGTCGAGAGCCCGTTCGAGGTAGCGCTCGGAGACGAGCTCGGGGTGCTGGTGGTCGTTGTCGATCCTCCCCTGGAAGAGCAGTCGACGTCCGCGGTCAAAAAGCATCGGGTGAGGCGTGACCAGCGCACCGTAGGCGTGAGCGACCTCCTGCGACTCATCGTGGAGGTACGGAAACGGATACTGCTTTTCCTTCGCCCGGCGGACCATCGACTCGAACCGGTCCTCCGGATAAGCACGGGCGTCGTTCGAGTTGATGAGCAGGGTCCGGACTCCCTTCGGCAGGTACCGCCGGCCGATGTCGATCATCCGACCCTCCCAGGCCTGTACATACGGGCAGTGATTGCACCAGAAGACGACTAGGAGGAACGGGTCGTTCGCGAACTCCTCGAGCCGGTAGGTCTTCCCGTCCACTCCGGGGAGCGCGAAATGAGGCGCCGGGTCGCCGGCGTGCAGCTGGAAGGTGGAGAGCTCTGCCATCGCGAGCGGGCACCAAGGAGCGGCTCATAGCCTTTAGAGGTCGAGCTCCTCGACGGTACGGTCAGAGTTTGATGCCCGCGAGCGCCCGCGACTCGAGCGGCCGGACGACCTTTCGGTGGGAGGCGGCGGTAGACGTCCGCTGCGCGGAGGAAGTAGCCCGGGACGAGTCGCTCCTCCGCGACGGAACCCCCGCGGTCCGCGCCGCGGTGCTTTCGGACCAGGCGCTCTCGGTCGGGGTCGGCGTGAAGGGGACCGCCCCGTGCATCCTCCGCGCTCGGAGCGAAGAGCTTCCCGTTGTGCGCCGATCGACCGGAGGGACCGGCATCCTCCACGGTCCGGGCGACCTCGCTTGGTCGGTGGTCCTCCCGCGAACCCATCCGTTGGTAGGACGGGACTACGCGCGAGCTTACGCGCGCCTCGGTCGTGGGGTCGTTCGTTTCCTCGGCACTCTCGGCTTGCGAGCCTCCTGGGACCCGGCGCCAGGAATCTCGGAGGAATGCTGCCTTCTCGGAGCCCGTGGCTCCGTCCTCACCGTCGACGGAAAGATCCTCGGGGGAGCAGCCCAACACGCGAACCGTTCGGCGTTGCTCCACCACGGGATCGTACCGTACCAGATCGACCGGTCGACCGCGGGCCGCGTCTTCGACCTCACGCCCGACGCTGTCTATCGGCTCAACGGCCTTTCGGACCTAGCGCTGGGCCGGCCCACACGGGAGACTGCTCGGCGGCTCGCCGAGGCGATCGTAGACGAAGTGAGGTCCGGGGAACAGGGACGGCCGTCCTAACCCTTCGGGGAGGAGGAAGGAGGCCAGAGTGCCTCCGCGGCCCGTTCTGCGCCGGAACGGATCTTCGCCCATTCGCCCCGGACGAGGGTCCGGTGACGAACCACGGGCTCTCCCTCCACGTAGACCGAGTCGATCGCCTCGTCGGACGCGGAGTAGGCCAGATGGGAGACGATCGCCTCGGGGCGGGCCGGTACGAGGCTGGGGTGGTCGAGCCGCACGAGCGAGAAGTCCGCCCGCTTTCCTACCTCGAGAGAACCGAGATCGTCCCCTCGTCCGACCGCCCGTGCCCCGTCAATCGTTGCGAGGTCGAGGAGCTCCTGCGCCCGCAGGACCGAGGCATCCCACCGCTGGTTCTTCTGGACAAGACCGGCGAGGTGCATCTCCCGCAGCATGGACAGCGAGTTGTTGCTCGCGACCGAGTCGGTCCCGAGGCCGACCGTCGCTCCGGCGGCCTTCAGCTCGACCACCGGGGCGACGCCGCCCGAGGCGAGCTTCAGGTTCGAGCTGGGGCAGTGCGCGATGCCGACGGACCGGCGACCCAAGAGCCCGATCTCCTCCCCGGTGAGCCAGACGGCATGGGCGGCCACGGACGGGACGCCGAGGAAACCGATCTTCTCGAGCCAGAGGGCCGGCCGCGATCCGGTCTTCGCCTCGTGCTCGTGGACCTCCCGGCGGGTCTCGGAGAGGTGGAAGTGGCAGAACGTCTTCGCGCGTTCGGCGACGGCCCGCGCTCCGAGCCATGTCTCCTGCCCGCAGACGTACACGCCCTGGGGCGCCGGAAGCGGCGTGATGCGCGGATGGCCCTTCCACCGGTCGATGAACGCGGAGGCGTTGTCGAGCGGTTTTCCCTTCTGCGTCGTGAGCTCCGGGTCAAGGACGGCCCAGCCGAGGAACGCACGGATCCCGAGCGAGTCGACCGCCCGCGCGACGGCGTCCTCGAAGTAGTAAAGGTCGAGGAACGAGGTCGTTCCCGAGAGCAACATCTCGGCGATGCCGGCCCGGGCCCCCGCTTCCACATCGTTCTCGGTCCGGCGCGCGTCCACCGCGAAGAGCGTCTCGAGGAAGCCGGCGAGGTCCCGGTCGTCGGCGACCCCGCGCAGGGGCGCCATCGCGACGTGCGTGTGAGTGTTGACGAACCCGGGAACCACTGCGAACGCGTGCCCTTCGACGACGGCCGCCCCTTCGCGGGGCGCGTTCGGTCCCACGTGGGAGAACCGGCCGCCGTCGACGCGCAGATCCCCTCGAACGACGCGGCGGGTCGGGTCCTGGCTGACCAGGAGCGCGTTCGTGACGACCAACGGGGGAACCGGCTCGGAAGCCACCATCCCCCCGGGCTACGGGCGCCCCCGTAATAGGCGTTCGTTCGCCTCGGCCCTCAGGACCGACCCGGTCCCCTGGAGAAACCGAGTCCGTGCCTCTCAGACCACAGTTCTATGAGGACGGGGGCGCAGAGCACAGAACCGGTGGGACGGGGTGAGCTCGGTCGGAGACGAAGGCCCAGGGAGCGAGCCTCACGTCGAAGACCTCCGTGCGACGCGACGGGCGGAAGCTCGCAGACGACGAGTTCGCCGGGCCGCTCTCTCGCTGGTGGCGCTCGGGCTCGTCCTCTCGGCAGGAACGGCGGGGTTCTACGCGATCGCGAACGTCGGATGGGTTGACGCGTTCTACTTCGAATGCATGCTTGCTACCGGTCAGGGCCCACCGTTCGCTCTCACGAGTGACTCCGCGAAACTGTTCGCGTCCTTCATGGCGTTCGTCTCCGTCGGCTCGGTCCTGACGAGCCTCGTGTTCACCCTCGGACCCATCGTGGCCCGGTCGTGGAGGGAGTGGAGCGAGCGGTTCGAACGCGAGGTCCGAAAGGCCGAGGGAGACCTCGAGCGCTGGGAGAAACGACCGTGACCCGACCGAGGACGGCACCTGCGCGGGGCGTGCGGGGGGCCGAGGGACCGGCCCACGCAGCACCCGGCTAGATGTCGAGGTTCGTCACCTCGACGGCATGCTCCTGAATGTACTCGCGACGCGGCTCGACCTCTTCCCCCATCAGGACCTGGAAGAGCTCGTTCGCGTGCGCCGCGTCTTCGACCGTCACGCGGAGAAGCGTCCGGGCCCCCGGCCGCATGGTCGTCTCCGCGAGCTGTTCAGCGTTCATCTCGCCGAGCCCCTTGTACCGCTGGAGGATGACCCCCTTCATCCCTCCGAACTCCTTCAGGGCCGCCTCGCGCTCTTCGTCGGTGTAAGCGTACTGGACGCGCGTACCCTTCTGGAGGCGGTAGAGCGGCGCCTGGGCGATGAAGACGTGCCCCTCGGAGACGAGCCCGGGCATCTTCCGGTAGAAGAGCGTGAGCAGCAGCGTCCGGATGTGGGCGCCGTCGACGTCGGCGTCCGTCATCACGATGACCTTGTGATAGCGCAGGTTCGCGAGGTCCTGCTCGTCCCCGATGCCGATGCCGATCGCCTGGATCAGCGAGCGGACCTGCTCGTTCTCGAGCATCTTGTCGAGGCGCGCCTTCTCGACGTTCAGGATCTTGCCGCGCAGCGGCAGGATCGCCTGGAACTCCCGGTCCCTCCCCTGCTTCGCGGTGCCCCCCGCGCTGTCCCCCTCCACAATGAAGAGCTCGCATTCGGCCGGGTCGCGCGAATGGCAGTCGGCGAGCTTCCCGGGGAGCCCCCCTCCCTCGAGCAGGCCCTTGCGCCGCGTCAGCTCGCGGGCCTTGCGCGCGGCCTCGCGGGCCTGCGCCGCCTGCACCGCCTTGAGGATGAGCGCCTGCCCCGCGGCCGGGTGCTCCTCGAGATAGTCGGCCAGCTTCTCGTTGACCGTGCTTTCGACCTGGCCCTTCACCTCGGAGTTGCCCAGGCGCGCCTTCGTCTGCCCCTCGAACTGAGGCTCGAGGACCTTCACCGAGAGGACCGAGGCGAGCCCTTCGCGGACGTCCTCTCCCGTCAGCCCCTCCTTGTCCCCCTTGAGGAAGCCGCGCCGGCGCGCGTAGTCGTTGAGGGTCCGGGTGAGGGCAGCGCGGAAGCCGACGACGTGGCTGCCACCGTCGACGGTGTTGATGTTGTTGACGAACGCGAGGCTCGTCTCGTTGTACCCGTCGTTGTACTGCATCGCGAGCTCGATGTCGGTCGTGTCGCGCTTCGCGTGAAGGTAGATCGGGGGTCGGAACAGGACGTTCGACGTCTGGTTGATGTCCTCGACGAACTCGGCGATGCCGCCGGCATGGTGGAACGTCTCGTGGGCGTCGACCCGCTCGTCGTGGAATTGAATCGTCACTCCCGAGTTGAGGAACGACAGCTCCTTGAGACGACGACCGATCGTCTCCCGGTCGAAGTCGACCGTTTCGAGCACCGTCGAGTCCGGCTTGAACCTCGCCTCGGTGCCGGTCGCGTCCGACTTCCCGACGACCTGTAGAGGCGCGACGGGAGCCCCCCGTTCGTACCGCTGGAAATACTCCTGGCCGTCGCGCCGGACCCGCACCTCGAACCATTCGGAGAGGGCGTTGACGACGTGGACGCCGACGCCGTGGAGTCCACCCGAGACCTTGTAGGCGTTCCGGTCGAACTTTGAGCCGGCGTGGAGCACGGTCATGACGATCTCGAGCGCGGGCCGGTTGTACTTTGGATGGTTCTCCACCGGAATCCCCCGTCCGTCGTCCGAGACCGAGCAGGAACCGTCCGAGTGCAGCGTCACGACAATCTCGGTGCACGCCCCGGCGAGAACCTCGTCGATCGCGTTGTCGACGACCTCGTAGACCAGGTGGTGGAGCCCTCGGGCGTCGGTCGACCCGATGTACATCCCGGGGCGACGTCGGACCGCCGACAGACCCTCCAGTATCTGGATCGAACTGGCGTCGTACGCTGGGGCATCAACCGTCTGCTGGGCCATCGGAAATCGCCTGCCGGAACCGACTGAGAAAACTGAGCCGGGCATGCGTTATAACGCTTGGGTTACGGAGGAAAAACGACCCCCTTCGACCCCACTTTCGGACGATGTTTCCGGGCCGTTCCGGGACCCACTGGATGGCCCCGTTTCGACCCTCCCGGGGGCCTCTGGAAGGCGCTCCGGGCGCCGCTCAGGAGACACCAAATAGTCCTATCTCCCCTCCTCACGCGACCGAATGCCCGAGAACGACACCGAGGTCTCGGAGGAGGAAACCCCGCCTCCGGCAAACGTTCCTTCGGCCGCGGAGGCGGCCCCGACGGCGAAGCCCGAGCCCCCGGAGGACTGGGCCACGCGGTACCGCTACCTCCTGGCAGATTTCGAAAACTTTCGCCGGCGCGTCGACCGCGAACGGGAGAGCATTTCGCGCCAGGCCCGTGCCGGAATGGTGCGGGAGCTGCTCCCGATCGTCGAGGCGTTCCGCTCGGCCCGCTACGCGCTCGAACACCTGCCGAGCTCCGACCCGGTTCGGAAAGGCCTCGAACTGGTGGAGCGCGAGTGGACGAAGTTCCTGAAGCACGAGGGGGTCGAACCGGTCGCGGAGGTCGGACGTCCGTTCCATCCGGACGAGGCCGAGGCGGTCGGCGAAGCTCCTGTCAGCGCCGAGCATACGGAAGGGACGGTCACCGAGGTGGTCCAGCAGGGGTACCGCTTTTACGGCGGCCTCTTGCGGCCGGCGAAGGTTGTGGTCGCCCGCGGTCACCCGGCCGAACCCGAGCCCGGGGCCTCGGGGGCACCGAAGAAATCCTCGAAGGTAAGCACCGATGACGGAGAGGACGTCTGAGGTACCCGGCTTCTACAAGCGGTCGATCGCCGAGCGGCGGGCGTTCGCTTCCGAGTGGGCCGGGCTGACGGAGGAAGAAGCGCGAACGTACGAGTTCCCTCCGGGGATCGACCCAAGCATGGTCGACCGGATGATCGAGAACGTCATCGGGGTGATGCCGCTCCCGCTCGGCCTCGCTACGAACTTCCGCATCAACGGACGGGACCTCCTCGTTCCGATGGCGATCGAGGAGCCCAGCGTGGTCGCCGCGGCTTCGAACGCCGCGAAGGTCGTCCGCGCGAGCGGCGGCTTCTTCGCCCAGACGACCGCGCCGATGATGATCGGACAGGTGCAGATCCTGAACGTCCCCGACCCGGCCGCGGCCCGGCTCAAGGTCCTCGACCGGAAGGAGGAGCTTCTCGCGGCAGCGAACGCGAAGGACCCGGCGCTCGTCAAGGCCGGCGGCGGCGCGAAAGACCTCGAGGTCCGCATCCTGCCGTCTTCCCGAGGGACGATGGTGATCGTCCATCTGCTGGTCGACGCACGCGACGCCGGGGGGATGAACGCCGTCAACACGATGTGCGAGGCGCTGGCTCCCGAGTTCGCCCGACTGACCGGGGGAAAGGTCGTGCTGCGCATCATCTCGAACCTCGCCGTCCACCGGCTCGCCCGCGCCCGAGCGACGTTCCGGGCCCCCCTCCTCGCGACGGAGACCGCGACCGGGCCCGAGGTCGTGGAGGCGATCCTCGACGCCTACGCGTTCGCGGTCGCGGACCCGTTCCGCTGCGCGACGCACAACAAGGGGATCATGAACGGAGTCTCCGCGGTCGTCATCGCCACGGGCAACGACTTCCGGGCGATAGAGAGCGGGGCGCACACCTACGCCGCGTACATCGGCGCGAGCCACGGGGCCGTGGTCCGCCCGCTCACCACCTACGAGAAAGACGCCGAGGGCAACCTCGTCGGAACGATCGAACTCCCCGCGCCGGTCGGACTCATCGGCGGCGCGACCGCCGTCCATCCTACGGCGCGCGCGAACGTCAAACTCCTCGGCGTGAAGACCGCCCGGGAGCTCGGGGAGGTCCTCGCCTCCGTCGGGCTCGCCCAGAACTTCGCGGCGCTGAGGGCGCTCGCCACCGAAGGGATCCAGCGTGGCCACATGGAACTGCACGCCCGGAACATGGCGGCGCAAGCCGGCGCCCGACCGGACGAGGTCGACCGCGTCGTCGTGCGGCTCCTCGCCGACCATCAGGTCCGCTTCGACCGCGCGAAGGCGATCCTCGAGGAGATCCGTCGCGGCCCAGGATGAAGGTCGGCGTCCTTGCGCTCCAGGGTGACGTCCCGGAGCATCTTCGCGCGCTTCGCTCGCTCCTACCGGAAGGGGGTCTCCTCCCGACGCGCTCGCCCGCCGACCTCGAACAGGTGGACGCGCTGTTCATGCCCGGCGGCGAGTCGACCACGATCGCTCGTCTCCTCGAAAAGGCCGGGCTCTGGACAGCTCTCCGCGCGCGTCTTGAGGCAGGGCTCCCGGTCCTTGCGACCTGCGCCGGTTTCATCCTACTGGCCCGGGAGCTGAAGGCGAGCGGCCAGGGCCGGGAACCCCCGACGTTCGGGCTGGTCGACGTCACGCTCCGCCGCAACGACTACGGAGCCCAGCGCGAGTCGTTCGAGGGACCGGTCCGGATCGAGGGGCTTCCGGGCGGCCCGTTCCCGGGGGTCTTCATTCGGGCCCCGAGGGTCCTCGAGGTCGGTCCGAGGGCGAGCGCCTTCGCCTGGTGGGAGGAGGAAGTCGTCGGGATTCGCCAGGGTGCGATCTGGGGAACGACCTTCCACCCCGAGCTTTCGGGAGACCTACGGCTGCACCGACTGTTCCTTTCGGAGGCCGGACGGGCGCACTAGCGGACCGCGACCCAAAGCCCCACGAGGAAGACGACCAGGACCAGGGCGCCGGCGACCGCGACCCAGAGCCGCGTGCGGGCCGAGACGTTCCTCCACGAGCCGAAGAAGATTGGGACCGGGCCGACCAGGACGAGCCCTCCGGCGCCCGAAGACCCCTCGGACGGAGGCAGCGGTCGACCCGGCTCGTCCGGCGGGAACGGCCGCTCTCCTCCGACCCTCTCGGCGAGACCGAACGGAAGCAGCAAAAGCCCGGCGACGAGCGCGACCACGCCGAGGAGGAACTCGGCCGAGCTTCCCGAGATGACCGGGACCACGACCACGAGCCATACGTCCGCTCCGCCTTGCGCGACCGCGTCGGCAACGAGCGCGACTCCGGCGGCCAAGAGAACGAACGCAACGAGGAGAAGCAGCCGCATCCAAGAAGGATCGCTCGCGGGGCACTTCGCCGTTTCGGTCTCAGTGGTACGTGTCGAACCGGTACGGTTCGAGCGGCAGGTCGCCGAGCGCCATCAGAAACTCGGGCGGAGTAAGCATGGGCTTCGGATAGTTCGCTCCGTCATCGAGAGCGATCCGGGGGCAGGCTGTGTTGACATAGGCGTCCAGCGCCCGACCCTCGAGGTCGCGCGGGTCGAGGCGGTCGAATAGGAGGATCTCGGCCTCCCGTCCGCGGGCCCGGGCCCGTTCCTGGAGAGCGAGAGCGACGGCGCCTCGGTTCTGTCCCGCGAACGTCGAGACGAGGACCCCCCAGCGACGAGCGTCCCGGACCGAGGCGACCGTGAGCTGGCGGCGTCGCACGAGCGCAGCCCGGTCGACCGGCCGCTCGAGGACGTTTTGCAGCGGGTCGAGCGACCAGACCGGGCGCTCGACGGCCAGCGCAAGACCGAGCGGATGGAAGCGACCGGTGCCCACGAACAGGAACGCGTCAACCTCGTTCGCGATGGCCTCCGCTCCCGTGTAGTTGCAGCCGAGCGCCTGGGCCGCGTAGGCGAGGCGCCGGTCGCCCCGGCCGATCCGGACCTCGTGCCCACGGCGCACGAGGGCTTCCGTGAGCGGGGGCACAAGGTCGAGGTGCTGGACGGAAGCGACCAAACCCACCCGTCGGGGCACCCCGGCCTCGTGAACGGTGGTCGCGAGCGCTTCGGGGTCTCCCCCCGGCTCCCGCATCTCGACGAAGAACGTCGGTCGGACGAGCGGAACGTTCGGTATCGGAGCGTGGCCGAGCACGACGGCGACGTCCGCCCGCGGAGCCTCGTCGCGGGAGGGCAGGTCGCAAGCGCCGAAGCACGGCCGCGCGGCGAGGACGACCGGCACGCCGACCTCCTCGCGGAGACGGGAGGCGAGGTCGTGGGCGTTTCGCACGAGCCCCGCAGGAACCTGGAGCACGACCCGCTTCGCACCCGACGACCGCAGCGCCTCGAGAAGCGGAGGCCCCACGGTCGGGTAGACGAAGGAGGAAGGAGCCGGAGCCCGCGGCTCCCTTGGTCGGTCGGGCATCTTCAGGTAAGCATCGAGCGGTGTCGGCGGCTATACCTTTGGCGTGGACAGGCCCACCCTCTCCGCGAGGCGGCGTACCGCGGCCCGGTTGTCCTCGAAGTGGAGGAGGCGCTCTGCCTCCGCGGCGGTCATCCACCGTGCGTCTTCGTGCTCCGGGCTCAGCCGCGGCGCGAACGAACGGTCGACCTCGACCGCATAGGCATGCAGGCGCCAGGTCTCGCCGTTCTCCGCGCGGAACGGAACGTGCCAGTCGAGCGCGAACACCCGTAGAGGACGCTCGAGCCCGGTTTCCTCACGGAGCTCCCGGGCGAGCGCCGAATCGAACGAGGAGTCGCTCGGCTCGACCTTGCCGCTCACAGGCACCCAGATCCGGCCCCGCGCGGGCGGTCGGCGGAACAAGAGGAGCTCCAGGGGAGGCGTGGCGAAGAGATAGCCCTCCACGCACTCGCGCGCGACCGGTCCCGAGAGGTCGGGCACTAGCCGCCCCGAGAGAGGATCTTGAGGATTGCCTCCGCCGGGGCTCCGTTCGCCTGGAAGAGCGCCTCGATCGCCTCCTCTCGGGAGACGTTCGCCTGCTCCATCACGAGCCGCACGTCCTCGTCCGGAGGGGATGCCGGGCCGGCGGGCGGAGCGGGCTGTGGTCCCCCGGACGGCGCGGGGGCAGCTCCTGCACCTCTCGGTCGAACCTCCGCCTCTCCGACGACCTGGTAGGTCTGGACGCCTTGGACGGTAAGGATTGTCACCTCCGGAGCCCGGAAGACGTGCTCCTTCGTCCGGGTACGGACGATCACCTCCTCGACGTCGGGCACCGGCTCGGTCTTCATGCCGAGACGACGCATCATCAGTTCCATCTGGCGCTGATTGCGCGGTCCTCCGGGGATCATGGGAACTCCTCCGCCCTCTCGGGATCACTCTTCCTCATCGTACGGTTCGGTGGCGGCACGGATCTTCTGCTCGAGGTCGGTGTCGACCGAGAGGCTTTCGTCGGCCTCGCTCCGGGCAGACGACCGGGTACGTCGCCGGGACCGGGTCTCCCGGACCCGTCGGGTCTGGCCGGAGAGGTCCTCGAGGAGGGCCGCCACCCCCGCGAGCAGGTTCCAGCCGGTGTGCGAGGCGTAGAAGATCCCGTGGTTCGTGTGCAGGCGTGCCTCGACCGTGAGGTCGCTCGTCCGGTGGGTCGCATGCGGGGCGAAGTGGAGCGACAGGAGCGTGGGCTCTACGTAGCGAGCGACCCGGCGGAGCCCCCGGGCCACCACGCCGTCGATCTCCGCGAGCAGGGCCGGGTCGCCCGAGCCGCGTAGACCGGTGATCTCGACGTACACGTTCTCGATGCGGCCCTTCGGACCGGCGGGCTTGGTCCGGCCGATCACGACGCTCAGGAGGTCGGTCTGTCCGAGGATTCCCGTCGGCCGGCGGTCGTCGACCACGAAGACGCTCGAAACCTTCTCCTCGGCCATCCGTCGCGCCGCCTCGCGGATCGACGTACCCGACCGGACGGTCACGGGAGGGGCTCGCATGATCGAGCCGACCCGCACATCGACCGACTCCCGGCTCGACCGGGCGTCCCGCTTCCCCCCGACCACCGGCTTCCAGAGGACCTTTCCGAGGTCGGCGACGCCGACCGCGCCGACGAGCCGGCCCTTGCGATCAACGACGGGAAGCGGGTGCTCTTCGAGCACGCGCACACGGGCGAAAAGGTGGCGACAGAGCTCGTCCTCCCCGACGGCTTCCCCCGCGGAGCGGGCGACCGCATCGACCAAGAGGCTGTCGGACCCGGCGAGCTGCGGGAGCGACGGGAGCGCCCGGACGAGGTCGCTGCGGCTGACGATGCCGAGGAGCTCCCCCCGGGGTCCGACGACCGGGGCCGCCCGGAGCCCGGCGGCGAGGAGCTGTTCGACCACTTCCGGGAACGGGGTGGTCGGGGTGACGAGCGGCGGAAGGATCAGAAGGTGCTCGACCTTGGTGGAGAGCGGACGGCTCGAGCGGCGGGCGATCGACTCGAACGTGATCATCCCGACGAGGCGACCATGGGCCAGGACCGGGATCTCGTGGATCCCTTTCGAGCGCATCAGGCCGAGCGCCTGCGAGACCGGTGCCTCCGGCGGAAGGGTCACGGGGCGCACGGTCATGAGTTCGGCCGCGGTCGGCCAGACGGGGGTGGGCATCGGGGCGCCACCCGAGCGGGAGGCTTTAGCCCCTGCGGGTCACGCGAGGCGGCCCGGCGAGAGGTCGCGGGCCATCTGGTAGCCGTTCTCGCCGTCCGAGTAGTACGCCCGCAAGAGGTCGACGACGCTGAACCGGTAGCGCGTGTAGAACCGGATCGCGGTCGCGTTCGAGACGCGGACCTCCAGGGTGATGCGACGGAATGCGCGCTCCCGGCACCGGTCGAAGAACGTCGTCATCAGGACCGCGCCGATCCCCTGGTTCCGATGGTTGCGGTCCACCGCGAACATCAGGATCCGGGCCTCGTGCTCGACCTGATGGACGCCGAGGAGGAAGCCGACCGGCGTGTCGTGAGAGTCGGCCGCGACAAGGAAGCCGTCCGGCCACTCGGTCCCGAGCGACCCGTAGAGCGACGGTTCGTAGTGCTCCTGCAGCGCCTCGGCGACGATCGCGGCGACGAACGGCATGTCGGACGGTCGGAACCCCCGTAGGGTCACCGCGGCCCGTGGCTCGGGAAACACCGAGGACGATGGGCCCGGGGCCGTGTCAGCGATACATCTCACCCGGCCCCTCCGGCTCGACGGAGCGCATGTTCGAGATCGACTCGCGCGTCTGCTGGAGGGTCCGGCGAACCTCCCCCTCGATCTCCCGAGCCTTCTCTCGGAGCGGCTTCGTGTCGAGGATCAGGAGCGGCACGAGCGGGTTGATCGTCTCGATCACCTTCGCCGCAGCCCGGGCGTCCGGGTAGTCCTTGTGCGCCTGCGCGACCAGACACAGTACCGGGGTCGTCCGGCCGATCGCCCCGAGGAGGAGCCCTCCGGAGAGTCCGGTGACGACCCCGTTCGCCGCGTCGAACCGGTACTTCTCCAGGAGCGGGGCCGCGGCCCGGTTCGCCATCGCGACGATCCGGGCGTCCCCCCGGGCTTCGGCCTCGATCGGCTGGCCCTCGACCGCAACCACGAGCTGGACCCCCTTCGCCTCGGCCCAGTCGAGGAGGAGCCGCCCGAGCTGGTTCAGCATGCCCACCGGTGGCTGGATGTCGGAGATCACGACCAGGAGCTGGTCGCACGAACGGTCGACGCCGCAGACGAGCTTGCTCGCGTAGAAGCGGACCGGCGCGCTGACGATCCCCTCCTCCATGATGACGGTCGGGGGAAACTCCTCGCTGATCATGTACGCCACGAGCGTCATGTCGAGGGAGTGGACGAGGTACGACGCGGCGACCGACCCGACGAGACCGTGGGTCGGAAAGCCGACGACCATCATCGCGCCCTTCAGCGACTCGTCCCGGGTGTCGACGATACGGACCTCCCCCGGTTCCATGGCCGACCGACCCCGGCTACGTCGGCACGGAGCGGACCCGAGCTTATTCGGCTTTGGTAGGAGGGGTCGTGACCTGCCGGTACAGGCAAACCCCCTCCGAGACCCTTAAGTTAAAGACCGGCGACCTCCCTACTGCGGACGTCCGCTGCGATGAAGGTCCTGATCACGGGCATCGATGGGTACTCGGGCTGGCCGCTCGCGCTCCATCTGCTCTCCCGCGGCCACTCGGTCGTCGGGCTCGACAACTTCGTAACGCGGCGCCGGGTCCGCGAGGTCGGCAGCTGGTCGGCGACCCCGATTCCGGCGTTCCCCCGACGCCTCGCCGCGGTGAAGGAGCTCCTGGGGAAGGAGATCGAGTTCCACCGCGGGGACATGACGGACTACCCGTTCGTGCGCCAGGTCCTCGCCGAGGAGCGCCCGGACGCAATCGTCCACCTCGCGGAGCAGCGGAGCGCGCCCTACTCGATGATCGACGTCGACCACGCGGTGGCGACTCAGGTCGAGAACATCACCGGGACGCTTCACCTCGTCTACGCGATGCGCGAGTGCTCGCCCGAGACCCATCTTGTGAAGATGGGGACGATGGGGGAGTACGGCACTCCGAACGTCGATATCCCAGAGGGGTTCTTCGACGTCGAGTTCCGTGGACGGAAGGACCGCCTGCCGTTCCCCCGGCAGGCGAGCTCGTGGTACCACTGGAGCAAGGTCTTCGACTCCGGGGACGTGATGTTCGCCACCAAGGTCTGGAAGCTCCGCGCGACCGACGTGATGCAAGGGGTGATCTACGGGATCCGGACCCCCGAGATCACGGACGACCGGCTTCTCACGCGGTTCGACTTCGACGAAACGTGGGGGACCGCCCTGAACCGGTTCATCGCCCAGGCGGTCCTCGGCCTCCCCATCACCCCCTACGGCAAGGGAGAGCAGCGGCGCGGCTTCATCGCGCTCGAGGACTCGATGCAGTCGCTCCGCCTCGCGGTCGAGAACCCGCCGAGCGCCGGGGAGTACCGCGTCTTCAACCAGTTCGACCAGGCCTACTCGGTCAACGAGCTCGCCCAGCTCGTCCATCGGGTCGCGGGCGAGCTCGGCCTCTCGCCGACGATCGACCATCCTCCGGACCCACGGGTCGAGGCCGAACAGCACTACTACCTACCCCTCCACGACAACCTGCTCGCCCTCGGCTACCAGAGGACGCGGGCGCTCGAGGACGTCGTGCGGGAGATCTTCCGGGACCTCCTCCGCTTCCGGCGGCGGCTCGAGGCGCGCCGGTACGTCGTGATGCCGACCGTTCAATGGAGGAGCGCCGACAGCCGTCCGGCGCTCTCCGCCCGGATCCCTCCGGCCCAGAAGCCGCCGCCCCCGCAATCGAGCGAACCGGCCTCCGAAGAGCCTCCGGCGTAGGGTCCCGTCATGCGTGCCGTCGTCACCCTGGCGGGCGAGGGGACCCGCATGCTCCCCTGGTCCCGGGGTCTGCGCAAGGAGTTCCTCCCGCTCTACGACCGGGGAGAGAACGGAGCGCCGGTGCTCAAGCCGGTCGCCCACCTCGTCGTCGAGACCCTGATCCGGGCCGGCGTCGACGGGATCACGGTCGTCGTCCAACCAAAGGACCTCGCGTTCGTCCGCCAGTACTTCACGATCGACCCGGTCTTCCTGGAGCGACACCGCGAGCACGCCGAGCGGCTCACCGACACCCGCCGGTTCTACGAGGCGATCGGCGGCGTCGGTTTCTCCTTCGCGGTCCAACCGCGCCCGGCCGGGTTCGGCGACGCGGTGCTCCGCGCTCGCTCCTTCGTCGGGCGCCGGCCGTTCCTCGTGCACGCCGGAGACGGAGTCCTCATCGAGCCCCGCCGGGGATTCCTCCTCCGCACGATGGCCGAGAGCCTCGAAAAGTACGACTTGGATGCGGTCGTCCTTGTGCGGGCGGTTGCCGATCCCCGCCGGTACGGGGTCGTGGAGGGTCGACCGGCCGCCCCGTTCCGAGGCGTCCGCTCGCTCGAGGTGACCGGTATGGTCGAGAAACCGTCGACCCCCCGCTCGCGCTGGGCCGCGACGGCGGTCTACGCCTTCCGGCGGTCGGTCTTCGCGGCCCTCGAATCGTTCCGAAGAGCGGAGCGCCCTCGCGAGCTCGAGCTCACCGACGGGATCCGGACCCTCTTGTCGCGGGGCAGCCGGGTCCGCGCGCTCGTGCTCGACCCGCGCCACGGTTCGTGGCGGTCGGTCGGCTCCCCCGAGGGATTCGCCCGGGCGCTTGCCCGCACCCGGTCCGACGCGCTCCGTTCCTCCCGGGCGGTTCGCCGGAACGCGTAATTTAAGCCGCCCGGGGCCTTCCGGGCGGAGAAACGTCGAACCTCTTGGCACCGAGGGGCAAGAGGAGGGTCGTCCGATGAAGCGCCAGATGGTCGACATGCTCGCGGAACTGATCAAGGTCCCGAGCGACCCGTTCGCGGACAAGCAGGAGGTCCTCGACTACATCCAGTCGTTCACCGACCAGATCCACATGCGAAACACCCTGTTCGGCGACCCGCAAGCTCCCGCCCTGCTCGCCGAGTTCGGGCAGGGCGGGGTCGTCCTCTCGGGCCACCTCGACACGCCGCCGGTCGGGGACTACTGGAGCTTCTCGCAGAGCCAGCTCGCCTCGGGACGGATGTACGGGCGCGGCGCCGCCGACATGAAGGGAACCGTCGTGGCGATGCTCGAAGCGGCTCAGGACCTCGTGGCCCGCAAGATCCCGGTCGTCCTCGCCTTCACCACCGACGAGGAGACGGCGATGCAGGGCGCGATGGCGCTCGCGAAGACCCTGCCGCTACGTCGTGCGAAGGCGGTCGTCGTCGGCGAGCCCACGGGCTTGAGGGTCGCGTACGCGGAAAAAGGGGTCCTTGACCTCGCGATCGAGACCCGGGGGAAGGCCGCCCATGGGGCGATGCCTCACCTCGGGGAGAACGCCATCGGCAAGATGATGCGGATCCTCCGCGGCCTCGAGTCGTTCAAGGGCCGGATCGCCCACCCCGAGCTCGGGAGCGTGACACTGAACATCGGAACGTTCAACGGAGGGACCCGCCTCAACGTCGTCCCGAACCGTGCGACCGCCGAGGTCGACATCCGGTTCCCGCCTCCGTACACCCCGGACCAGCTCTACCACGAGATCGAGGAGCACCTCAGGCGCATCAAAACCCCGTTCACGCTGCGCCGGATCCTTACGATGCCCGCGGTCCAGATCGACCCAAACGCCGACCACGTCCGCCTGTTGAGGGACGTGGCCCAGGCCGAGTCGGCCGTCCTGGTCCATGCGTCCGAGGCGGTCCACTACACGCAGGTGAACCCGCGGGTCGTGATCTTCGGCGCCGGTGAGGAGGAGCTCTCCCATCAGGCGAACGAGTACGTGAAGGTCGAGTCGGTGGCCCGCGCGACCGAGGTCTACAAGAAGTACGCCCAGCGGCTCGCCTCGGTGAGGGCGGCTTCGTAGGCCGGGACGGCGGGGCCCACGCCATCAAGTAAGGGAACGGATACTTCGCCGCTGTGAAGGTCGCCCTCGTGTCGACCCGGTATCCCCCGGGACCGGGCGGGGTCGAGCGCCACGTCGCGGAGCTCGCGCCGCGCCTGGCCGCCCGCGGCCATCGGGTCGACGTTTACACGAGCGAGCTCTACCGCGAATTCCCCTGGGAGCGCCTCCCCCCATCGATCCCCCGCGAAGCTCCCGCTTCGTTCGGCGCGGTCCACCGCCTGCGGGTCTTCTCTCTTCCGGGCGAGCTCCACTACCCGGTGTTCCGGGGACTCGCGGCAGCGCTGCGGCGCGACCGGCCGACCCTTGTCCACGTCCACACGTACGGAACGAACCAGGTCGCCGTCGCGCGACGACACAAGGAGCGGACCGGTACCCCGTTCGTGCTTACGGCGCACTTCCACCCGATCTGGTCGATCGAGGGGGGATGGCTACGTCACCGGATCCGGGGATTCTACGACCGCCGGCTCGCCGGACCGGTCGTCGCGGCGGCCTCGGTCGTCGTCGTGCAGACCCGGGAGGAGGAGCGCCTTCTCCGTTCCCTCGGGCTGCCGCTCGGCCGGGTCGAGGTCGTTCCCCCGGGGTACGCCCCGCTGCCCGCCCCGCCGTCCGGGACCCGCCGGTTCAGCGAGGAGTTCGACCTGCCCGGACCGTTCGCGCTGTTCGTCGGCCGTCTCGCCTCGAACAAGGGGCTGATCACCCTCGTCGACGCCTTCGCCCTTCTCGCTCGGGAGGACCCGGCGAGCCACCTCGTGCTCATCGGGGCGGACGGAGGGATGCGCGAACGCGTCGCCGACCGGGCCCGCACGTCGGGGCTCGAGCGCAGGGTGCATCTCCTCGGGCACCTGGACGACGAGAGCCTCGTGGCCGCGGCGTACCGCGAGGCGCGCGTGTCGGTCCTTCCGAGCGACTACGAGGCGTTCGGCCTCGTGCTGCTCGAGTCGCTCGCGCAAGGGACCCCCGTCGTGGCGACGCGCGTCGGCGGCATCCCCGAGGTCGTCGAGGACGGCCGCGCGGGTCTGCTCGTGCCTCCCGGCTCCGTCAGTGACCTCGCGCGCGCGCTCCTGGCGGTCTGGACCGACCGGGAGCTCGCCCGTCGCCTCGGCGACTACGGTCGGACCGAAGTGGTCGGCCGGTTCACCTGGGAGGCTCTCGCCGACCGGCTGGACGTGCTCTATCGGGAGGTGGTCCCGTCGTGAAGGTGGTCCACGTCACCCTTCGGTTCGATGCGCCGGGAGGGGTCGAGACGAACGTCCGGGAGGTCGCCCGCCGTCTCAAAGCGGCCGGAGACGAGGTGGAGGTGTTCGCGAGCGACCTCTACGACGAGGGACGATGGGAGCGGAGGTCGGAGTACGCTCCGACCGTCGACGGGGTTCCTGTTCGACGGTTCCCCGTGTACAAGCGGCTCATCCCCGGGCTCACGATGCCGATGATGGTCGGTCTGGTCGACGCGCTGGCCGCGAGCGGCGCCGACGTGATCCATGCGCACTCGCATCGGTACGGACACGTCCTCGAAGCGGCGGCGGTCGCCGAGCGCCGCCGCATTCCTCTCGTCGTCTCCCTGCATTACCACCCGGCCGACCGCCGCGAGCCGACCGTCAAGCGCGGGCTCCTCCGGGTGCAGGACGTCGGGTTCGGCATGACCGCCTACCGCGTCGCGCGGGCGCTCGTCGTCCAGACCGAACCGGAGCGTCTTCTCGCGGCCGAGTTCGCCCCCGCATCGAAGCTTCGAGTGATCCCTCCCGGCATCGACCTCGCGGCGTGGAGCCATCCCGCGGACGACCAGGCGGACCGGCTCGACCTCCCGACAGAGTACTTCCTCTTCACCGGGCGCGTCGCGCCGAACAAGGGGCTTCCCCACCTGATCGATGCTCTCGCCCTGCTCGAGCCGTCGGACGCCCGACCGCTCCTCCTCATGGGTCGCGACTGGGGCGAGCGACGCGCCCTCGAGGAACGGGCGCGAGACCGGGGGCTCGGCGAGAGGGTCCGGTTCCTCGGCCACGTCGAAGACCCGGCCGTCTACCGGGGCGTGATCCGCCGGGCCCTCGCTCTCGTCCTCCCGTCCGAATGGGAGGCGTTCGGACTCGTCCTGCTGGAGGCGATGGCGGCCGGGACGCCCGTAGTGGCCACCGCGGTCGGAGGAGTGCCGGACGTCCTCGACCAGGGCCGGGCGGGCCGGCTCGTGCCGTACGGAGACGTCCGCTCGCTCGCGAACGCCCTCGCCTCGGTGGTACGGGACCCGGAGACGACCGAGCGCCTCTCGCGCTCGGCTCTCGAACGCGTCCGCGGGTTCGACTGGTCCGAAACGGTCTCCCGCCACCGGGCGCTCTACCGCGAGCTCGCCGGAGGCTGAGGCGGGGGCCGACCCAGCCGGACGAGCTCGCCGCCGACGTGCGCGAGCGGCTCCGAGTTGGGCCCCGGAACGAGCCGGGCGGCGAGCTGGAAAAGCCGGCCTACCGCACGAACGATCACGGGACGGTCCCCTCCGCGAGGTCGGCCGCGTACCGGCGCAGGACGGCGAGGCCCCGGCGCAGGTTCTCGCGGGACGCTGCAAACGAGAGTCGCAGGTGCGAGGCGCCGAGCGAGCCGAACACGTCACCCGGCGTGGTGATGACGCCGCGGCGCAGAAGGTCGCCCGCGGCCTCGGTCGCCGTCCGGTCCCAGGAGAACCGGGGGAAGACGTAGAACGCGCCTTCGGGGGGGACGACAGAGAGGCCCGGCGTCCTCGACAGAAGCCGGGTGACGATCGCCCGGCGGGCCCGGAACTCCCTCACCATAGACCGCCGGGCCTCCTCGCCGTCGCTAAGACCGGCGAGCACCGCGACCTGCGTCGGCGTCGGGGGACAGGCGACGATATGGTAGTGGACCTTGTTGAGCTCGGGCGCGAGGGTGCGGGGCGCGACCAGGAAGCCGACGCGCCAGCCGGTCATCGCAAGGGTCTTCGAGAACGAATTGACGATGACGGCCCGGTCGCTCACGCCCCAGAACGACGTGGCCGGCCGCTCGTAGACGATCTCCTCGTAGACCTCGTCCGAGACGATCGAGAGGTCGTGGCGGTCCGCGAAGGCAGAGAGCCGGGCGACCGTCTTCTTCGGAAAGACGGCCCCCGTCGGGTTGGACGGGCTGTTGACGACCAGCGCGCGGGTCCGCGGGGAAACGAGCCGCTCGAGCTCGTCGAGGTCGGGAAGGTAGCGGTTCTCCGCCGTCAGGCTGTACGGGACCGGCGTCGCGCCCATGAGGCGGGCGTGGGGGGAGTACAGGACGAACCCCGGGTTCGGCACCAGGACCTCGTCCCCGGCGTCGTAGAGCGTCAGCGCGACGGTCATGAGTCCCTCGGAGCCTCCGCTCGTAACGATGATGTTCTCCCTCGTGGTCGTCGGATCGAGCGAACGGTACCGCTCGGCGATCTTCTCCCGCAAGGCCGAGATCCCGGCCGAGGGACCGTAGTGGTTCATGCCGCTGCGCACCGCGTCGCAGAGGGCCGCCACCACCTCCGGGGGCGGGTCGAAGTCGGGTTCTCCGAGGCCGAGGTTGACGGCGTCCGGGCTCGCCGCCTCGAAGAGCCGGCGGATACCCGAGATCTCCACCAAGCGCGCCCGCTCGGCGACCATCCGCCGCCGACCGGCGCCTAGCTCTTTACCGTTGTCCCGGCCGGGCCGCGTCCGTGAGTCGCGGCCGAAGCTCGCGGACCGGGCACAAGCGCCATCTATCCTGTCCGCTCCCCGGGGACGGAGGGGGCGATGACGGTCCGCGTCGTGGTCGGGGCCCAGTTCGGTGACGAAGCCAAAGGGAAGGTGACAGACTACCTCGCGGCCGACGCCCGATACGTCGTTCGTACGGGCGGCGGACCGAACGCGGGCCACACGATCCACCTTCCCGAGGGCACGGTCGTCCTCCACCAGCTCGCCTCGGGCGTCCTCCGCCACGGCGTCGTGGGGGTGAGCGGCCCGGGGATGGTCCTCCAGCCGATCTCGCTCGAGGAGGAGATGAAGACCCTCGAAGCGCGCGGTCTGTTGAAGGGCGATGTCGTCATTTCCGACCGGGCCCACGCCCTCCTGCCCGTCCATGAGGTCCAGGACGGCTGGGAGGACGAGCTAAGGGCGAAGCGAAACCCCGAGGCGACCCTCGGCACGACCCGACGAGGGATCGGCCCGGCCTACGCGGACCGAGCCGGTCGGTTCGGCCTGCGGATGGCCGACCTCACCCGACCGGCCCTCCTGCGCGAACGGCTCGAGACGCTCTACGCGACCAAGACCCAGGTCCCGGGCCTTCCGCCGCTCGACGAGCTCGCCACCCGCCTCACGGAGGTAGGCGGCCGGCTCGCGCCCTACATCCGGCCGACCGAGTCGCTCCTGTGGGATGCGATCGGACAAGGGGAGAACATCCTGCTCGAGGGAGCCCAGAGCGCGCTCCTCGACGTCGACTTCGGGACGTACCCGTTCGTCACGAGCTCCCACCCGACGAGCGCGGGCGCCCTCGTCGGGAGCGGCATTCCCCCGACCGAGGTCGATGAGGTGATCGGGGTCCTGAAGGCGTACGCGACCCGGGTCGGGGCCGGGCCGTTCCCGACCGAGGACACCGGAGAGCGCGGGGAGTTCCTGCGACGGGTCGGAGGGGAGCGCGGCGCGACCACCGGCCGCCAGCGCCGCTGCGGCTGGCTCGACCTCGTCCTCCTGCGGTACGCTTCGCGCCTCAACGGCTTCACCTCCCTGGCGGTCACGAAGGTCGACGTCCTCGGGGGCCTGGACGAGGTGCCGGTCTGCGTCCGGTACTCGATGCCCGACGGCTCGACCGTCCGCGACGTCCTGCCGTCCCAGTCCGACGACCTGACGAAGGCCCAACCGGTTTACGAACACCTTCCGGGCTGGCCGGAGTTCCACGAGCGGACCAAGGCCCGGCTCCGTCTGGAAGGATCGCGCGCCCTCCCGTCGACCCTCCGTCGCTTCCTCGACCGAGTCACGGAGGAGACCGGGGTTCCGGTCGAGTGGGTCGGCTACGGCCCCGGCCGAGACGAAACCGTGCACCTCGGCCGGAAACCTGCGTCGCAGGCACGAACGGAGCTCGCGGAGTGGGCCGGCTGAGCCTCGGTCCGTGGCCTTCGATCCTTTCCTCTACGTCGCCCTCGCGGTCGGGCTCGTCGCGGGCCGCCTCCTTCCTCACCCCGGACCGTGGGTCTCCCGGGCGACGGTCGCGACGGTCGCGGTCCTGGTCGGCCTGTTGGGAGCGATCCTCTCGGGCGTCGCGGGGTACGCCCTTCTCCTAGAGATTCCGGTCGGCCTCGGCTTCGCGGCCCTCCTCCTCGGGCTCACCGCCGGTGCGTACGGGGCGCTCGCGCGGGTCCGGCCGGCGCCCCCGGTCTCGAAGGCTCCCCCCGCTCCCTCGGGCCGGATCCCATGGTTGAGCTTCGGCCTCATCGCTGCCCTTCTGGTCGGATACGGTATCGGTCGGTCCGTAGCGATCCCGGCTACGTCGGCCCTGACGTACACTCTGTACCTTCTCCTCGCTCTCGTCGGCTTCGATCTGAACCTTCACTGGCACTCCCTGCGGGGGGTATGGGTGCCGCTCCTCGCGGCCAGCGTGGCCGCCGCGGTCGCTGCGGTGGTCTTCTTCCTGGTCTCGGGCACCGCCCTCTCCGTCTCCCTTGCGACCGCGCTCGCCTTCGGATGGTACTCGCTCGCCGGTCCCCTGGTCGCCGCACGGGCGGGGGCCGTCCTCGGACTGCTCGCGTTCCTGACGAACTTCTTCCGCGAGAACCTCACGATGGTCCTCTCGCCGGTCGTCGGCCGGCGGTTGCGGGGCGCCGGGCTCGCGGCCCTCGGGGGGGCGACCGCGATGGACACGACCCTTTACTTCGTCACGCGCTTCGGGGACGAGGACGCGGGGAGTCTCTCCCTCGCGAGCGGACTCGTCCTCACCCTCGCAGCGAGCCTCGTGCTTCCCGTCGTGCTCGCCCTGCCGGTCTAGAACGGCTTAAGCGGGGGCGGGCCTCCTCTCGCGACGTCGGGCTCGTGGTCCAGCGGTTACGACGTCGCTCTCACACAGCGAAGACCGCCGGTTCGAATCCGGCCGAGCCCATCCGACAAGGGCGGCTGCGCCGGTAAGCTTTTCGGTATAATCAGAATATTCTAAATAATCAGAAGACCTAAGCGTTCCCGCCCAAAGGAGGACCTGTGCCAAAAAAGAGGACGAAGTCGACTCTGCCGTCGGGGGGAGCGTGCTGCGGAGAAGAGTGTTGTGGGACGGATTCCGCGTGCTGCCGCCTTCCGGCTCCGGGGTGCTGCCAGGTCGAGGCGATCGTGAGCGTGGACGGACGGGGCCAGCTCGTCCTTCCGAAGGAAGCCCGCGACCGTGCCGGGTTCGAGAGCGGTCGGAAGCTCGCCCTGGTCTCTTGGAAAGTGGGGGACGAGGTCTGTTGTCTCACCCTCCAGCGGGCCGACCAGCTAGCCGACGCGGTCCGTCGTACCTACGGCCCGGTCATCTCGGAGCTCGTTCGGAGCTGAACGGTCCTGCTCGGCGAGAGCCGCTTGAGGCGGTCCGTCCGCTCCCGGCGTCCTCAGCAGGCGCCGCGAGCTACGACCTGCTCGCAGCGCGAAGCCGGGGTCACGGTAAGCGTCCCCATTTGACCGAACGGGGCGAAGTACTTCCGGATCGCCTCCTCATTCGGGGCCTCGGCGATCACGTAGAGGTGGTGCTGTTGGTTCGTGACCGCGTCCCCCTGGATACGGATCCCAGCCTTGTCGGCGTTCTCGATGAGCGCGAGGAGGCCCCGGGCCATCTCGGGGTTCCGGGCGGGGCAGCGTTCGGCCGGATGCGTGTGCTCGGTCACGAAGAGCGGCATGCCCGTCCCTCGGAGCTCCGTCCCGATAACGCTGGTGAAGGACGATGTTTCGGACGCCAGCGGAGGATTCTGCCGGTATGCGGATCTCCGTGCGGTGGCCCTTGGGCGCGCTCGGCCCTGAGAGTTTCTCTCGACGCCCGGTCGCCGCGCCCCTACGGAGAACCGGGTCGACGGCTCAGGTCCTGCATGATCTGCTCGTACTGCTCTCGAGTGATCTCACCCCGGGCGTAGCGCATCCGGGCAACCATGGCCGGGCGGTTGGGCCCGTACCCTCCGGGGGGATACTGGCGGTAGCCTCGGGCGTACCGGCTGGAGCGGGTGCTCCAGAAGGCGACCCGCACGATGAAGAACACGACGATCAGGATGAAGAACGCGAAGAAGAAGCCCCCGAACAGTCCGAACCGGTAGGGCGCTGGACCGAGGCCGAACGACGCGGGGTAGAGGAAGACCAGGAGAAGGAGCGCCGCCACCCCGATCAGAATCACGCCGATGATGATCGGCGCCCATCGGAACGGACGGGGGCGGGGGCCGTAGCCCGCCGGCGTGGGTTGGTAGTAGGGTGCCGGGCCACTCACGGTGTTCCCGGGAGAAACGCGGTCTTCCGGGATAAGAAGGAGTGTCCTGCACACGCCTCGGAACGATCCGAAAGCGCCGTCCGTCGTCGTGATGACCCCGGGGCCCGATCCCGCCCGTCTCGTAAACCCCGCGCGATCACTCTATTAATTGGCCCATCCTAATAATTAGGATATGCCTTATATCTTAGCGCGGACTAGTCCGGACGATGGAGACCTTGCAGAAGCTCACTCGACGGCAGCTGGACGCGCTCCGCACCATCGGCGCGCAGGAGACCCCCGACCGGGGAGTCTCGCTCAAGCTCCTCGCCTCGTCGCTGGGCATGACACCCCCCTCCGCGCTCGGCCATATCACGCCGCTCGAGGACCTCGGGCTAGTGGAGCGCCACCGGGGTAAGAGCCGCCTCACGCAGAAGGGGCGTACAACCCTCCTCGAGTACCAGCGGCACCACCGGGTGGCCGAGACGCTCT
>JASHTB010000014.1 GCA_030040775.1 Thermoplasmata archaeon
TGAGGGCGGAGACCACGCATACGAATCCGAGCAGCCCCAGGAACCGGTTGGTCCTGAGGTAGTGCCGGAGCTGGTGGACGGTGACGATGATCCAGTCCTTGAAGTCGGAGACGAGATGTCGGACCTCGCCGTGCGCACCGCCGGCCCATTGAGGAGAGGAGGTCATGGTCGCCATAGCGTGCTCCTTCGTCCTGGCGGTCCCCGCCCAACTACCCGGCCCGGGAGCGTCGGTTGGTCGTGCGAGGTCCGCTGCCCCCGCCGCTCACGTAAAAAAATGCCCGGGCGAGGCACTTAACCCTTCCTTCGACGACGGCCGATGCGGGTTCTCGTCCGGTTCCGCTCCCCGCGCCGAGACATTTTTAGCGGGGCGCGTCGCTTCGTACATCGCTCGGGCCGGGCACGAGTACATGCGACGGCGGGGCCTCTCGGCATTCGTGGCCGTGGTTGTCGTGACTCTCGCCGCGACCTCGGCGAGCGGTCAGCCCCTGCCGCGGGCAGCCGAAACGTTTGGGTACCAGCCTGCCAGTGGGTCGGCGGCGATATCGATCGTCGCCGTGTCGAACTTTGGCTACCAGCCCGACACCATCGGTAACGTTCCTCTGGATGCGACCATTACGGTGACGTTCACCGACGACGACGTGCTTCCCCACACGTTCAATATCTCCTCGCGCGAGGGGTTCGAGATTCCGACCAACTATACCGCCGCCCAGTTGAACAAGCTCTTCTCCGAGTATCCCGCCCTCTATGCGGCTTCGGTGAGCTACGAGGGAGACAGTTCCATCGGCAATTTCACGTCGCCTTCTGCGCCGGGTTGGTACGAGTTCGTGTGCAACGAGTCCGGGCACTTTGCCGAAGGGATGTACGGGTTCATCGCCTTCGGCGAATCGGTCCCCTCGAATCTCACCCTACCCCACCGCGGTTCGGAGATTCCGACCACCGGCTCGCCCCTCATCGCCGTCGTCGGGGGGGTGGTCATCGTTGCGGTCCTCGCGGCCGTCTTGATCTGGCGACGCCGACGGTCGGCCCACCGCGCTCCCCCCGAGCCACATCACTAGCCAGGGAAGGGGCCGCCAGTCCATTCCCATCCATCGCCATCCCGGCAACTGGTACCGGATTCCGGCCGAGGGACTTGCGCAGAACTCACGGCCGAAATAGAGGCGACGGATCCGTGCGCCGCTGCGGTCAGCGTCGGCGAGCGCTCGGTCGACCGCCCGCCGGCGGTGCCCCCGCTCTCGCAGCGAGAGGCCGGAGGGTGGGGCCACTTCCGCGCCGACCTACCCCCGCCGGGAGGTAAGGGGAGATGCCCCCTCCCGCCACGTAGGGTCAGTCAGAAGTGAACTCGAAAGGGACGTGGCGGCGCGCGGGAAAGCTGAGGACGACTCCAACGACGCCGACCCCCATCGCGACGAGGGTAAGCACCCAGCCAAGGGCGGGGTACCAATGGATCGACTGACCTGAACTGCTCGAGCAACCGGCGAAGAACGAGTTCGAAGGGGTGTGGGGGCACCAGGACGGGAACAGTCCGAACGGGGTCGCGCCCGGGCTCGAGCCGCTGTCGGCAGCGAACGCGGAGGGCTGGTCTCCGGCGATGAGGAGAACGGCACCGGCTCCCAAGAGGACCGCGACGACCGCGAAGACCCGTGCGAACCGAGTGGCCCGGACCGCTCGGTGGGGCGAGAGGAGGCCCCAGAGAAGGAGGCCTATCGTCCCGACCGAGAGGGCGATCGAACCCAGGGCGAGGCCGAACGCCCCACGGTAGAGCGACGCGGTAGAGTTGAGGGCGGGGCAGCTCACCTTTGCGTTGGAGGAGGGGCCCCCCCCGATAGGACAGGTCGCGGCGGTCTCGTTCGTGCCCGAGAACTGGAAGGTACCGGGAACGAACGTCGAGATCGAGGAGCTGCTCCCCGACCCCGCAAAACCCGAGAACGTGAGCGTCCACCAGGGCAATAGGAGGCTTGCGAGGAGAAGTCCGACCACCACGGCGAACAGAACGACGACCGTGAACCGCCGACGCCGGGGGGGCAGGACGATGGAGGGCTCTGTCGGTGACCCGTTCGGCACCGACATGTCGTCGTTGGTCGTTCCCCTTAAACCCTTGGGGAGCGCGGCGGCTGGGGAGGCGCATCTGGAGGGGGTCGAAGCGAAGGTCCGCTTTCCCGCGTATCCCCAGCCTCGCCCGACCTCGACGAAGGCCTACCCTGCCTCGGGCGGGTTCGCAACGGAACCACTGGGCGCGGCCCCTCCCGCGTCGTACGCCTCTTCTCCGAACTCCGAGGCATCGAGCCCGGCGTTCTCTTCCTCCGGCCCAACGCGCAAGGGAGAGAACACGTTGATCACGCGAAGGAGGATGTACGACCCGACGAAGGCGAACGAGGCGACCACGACGACCCCTAGTAGCTGCACCAGCTCCTGGTGAGGGTTCCCGTAGAAGAGGCCGTTCGGGCCCGCCGCATTGACCGCTGTCGTTGCGAAGAGCCCGGTCGCAATCGTCCCCCACATGCCTCCTCCCCCGTGACAGGCGAACACGTCCAGCGAGTCATCTAGGGTGGTCCGAGCCCGCCAGTTCGCGATGTAGTTGCACAGGATCCCCGCGACCAGGCCGATCACGATCGAGGCCATCGGGGTGACGTACCCTGCAGCGGGTGTGACGGCGGCGAGACCGCAGACCGCGCCGACCGCCATCCCCACCGCAGAGGGCCGTCCCCTGCGTACCCAGTCGACCAGCATGTAGCTGACTCCCCCCGCAGCCGCCGCCAGGTTCGTCGTAACGAGCGCGTCCACCGCGACCGAATCCGCGGCCAGCGCGCTTCCCGCGTTGAATCCGAACCAACCGAACCAGAGAAGCGCGGTGCCTAGGATCACGTAGGGGACGTTGTTCGGTCGGGCGGCCCGGCTCTCATCCTCGGACCGCCGACCGATCACGATCGCGGCGGCGACCGCGGAGACCCCGGCCGAAGTGTGGACCACGAGGCCCCCCGCGAAGTCGACCAGCCCGAGCTGGTGGAGCCATCCGCCCGGGTTCCAGATCCACATCGCGATCGGGACGTAGACGAACGTCATCCAGCCCACGAGGAAGATGAGGAGCGACTTGAACCGGATCCGACCGGCGAACGCTCCGATGATGAGCGCCGGGGTGATGGCGGCGAACTTGAGCTGGAAGGCGAAGTACAGAAGCTGGGGGATGAACGCGGAGTAGTTGGGATTCGGGGCCGCCCCGACGTTCATCAAGAAGACGTCGGAAAAGTTGCCGATGACGCCGTGGCCGAAGAGGTCCACCGGGGGCCCGAAGGTGTTCGAATAGCCCCAGATCGCCCAGGCGAGGCTCACCACGGAGAACGCGGCCAGGCACTGAACGATGGTCGCGACGAGGTTCTTCCGCCGGACGAGCCCCCCGTAGAAGAAGCCAAGGGCCGGCGTCATGAGCATGACGAGCGCGGTCGCCGTGATCACCCAGGCCGTGTCCCCGGTATCGATCGGCACTCTCGACTCCTTCAGACCCGAGCGTCTTTCACGAGAATCTCGAGACCAGCGGGGCTTGCGCCTCCGGGGGACGGGATCCTCTTCGAGAGCACATGTATTCGCTCGCGCCGTCCTAGATGAACCTTCGCTCGGACGGGTCGTAGGAACGACCTACCCCCCGGCCGGCGAACTTGGGAACCGGGGTCGTTCGGCCCGCTAAGACCAAGTCCTTCCGGGCCCATCGAGCTCCGTGGCTTCTGCTTCGACGTTCCCCGCGGCCGCCGGTCGCGACCTCACCGAGCTCTCGACGGCGAATCTATCCCCCTGGTTCAATCCGTTCCTCTCCCATTTCGCCCGAGAGGCCCGGCGCTGTGGAGGGGAGGCCCGCGTCGTGAGGGAGAACGATTCGATCGTCGGGCTCTTCGTCTCAGACCCGGTCGAGCGGATCTCCACCGCGTTCACTCGTTCCCGGTCGCTGGCCGAAGAGTTCGTCCGAGGGCGAGGGGCCGCTGGGGTCTTCGCGGATTTTCGCTGCGAACCGTCCGCCGAAGCGTTCGATGTCTTTGCCCTTCGGTTCGGTCTCAAACCTCTAGAGCACCGGTTCCGCCACCCTTTGCGCCCGTACGCCAGAGAGGACTTCGCGAACGTGTTGGCTCTCGTGAGAGAGGTCTACGGCACGGCGAACGAGCGCTGGTTCGAGGGTCTTCCGGACGAAAGCGAATCCGGCTTCGTGTCGGAGGTCGGGGGTCGGCTCGCAGGGGTCGGCTGGGTCTGCCGGGCCGGTCCTCACGCCCGCCTTCACTCCGTCACCGTGCGAGCTCCGTACCGTCGGATGGGGATCGGCACCGACCTCCTCTTCGCCCGCCTCATCTCGGCCGAGCGGACCGGGGCCGCGGAAGTGTTCTCCGAGATCTCTCGGAATAATCTTGTTTCGGAAAGAATGGCGGCCTCGAGCGGGATGACCGCCTCCGGTCAAATCTACTTCCATCCTCCCCGTTCGACCGAACGGTAGACACCTACGTGCGCGGGGCACCGCAGAACGGGCAGTTCGCGACCGTCGAATCGATGAGCTGACCGCAGTACCGGCAGTTCACCTTCACGGTCTCCTTGATGACGATCTGCTGAACCGCCGGCTGACCCGACGGGGTAAGATGGACCGGTGGCGGCGGAGGTCCCGGAGGGGACGGAGCGTAGGGCGATGGCACGGACGCGGACGGGGCGTAGCTGACCTGCCCGGTCGGGGAGTGCTTCGGCAGTGGGTGACGCCGTCGCGCACGAGCGGCGAGCGCGGCCACGACCACGATGACCACCACGATGACCACCACGACGATCGCGAGGACGAGCCAGTCCGACCCGGTTCCCCCGGACGAGGAGGAGCTGGGGGCGGACCCCGTCGTGAGCGGATAGCTCGTGTGAGAGACGAGCAGAGTGTCGACCCAGGTGAACCCGTTCCCCGTCGCGTCCGAGTCCGTCTCGGTGTAGACGTACCCGATGATGTAGCCGGTGGAGGGGTCGAAGTACGCCTTCCAGTTGTACGTCGCGGTGAAGACCCCGTAGTCGTCGTTCCGTTCGTAGGTCCCGTTGCCCTCGACGTAGACCGCCTTCACCCACGTGCCGGCGCCCGTGTCAAGGTAGAAGTTCTCGGAGGTGGAGACGACCGTGAACGGAGAGTTGAGCAAGTAGAGCGTCGCGCCGACCGGGAGGGAGTTGTTGATGAAGAACCAGACGTACGGGTTCGTGTACCCGGTCTGGTTGTCCGTACCGTTCTCGTAGTGGAACGTGACCTCGGAGAACGTGAACGGACCGGTCGAGCTCCAGTGCTGGTCGGCGCCCTGGTTGTTCGTGTAGGCGACCGCGTAGTAGTAGAACGCCGAGTCCGTTCCGTTCGGGAGCACGCTCGTGACGTCGATCGAACCGTTCACCGCGGTCGATTCGGTGTAGTCGGTGTAGTTTCCCGTACCGTTCGAAAGCCAGATCGTCTCGACGTAGGAGAAGCCATCCCGCGGCGCGGGTGCGTAGTGCGCCCCCGCCGTCCCGAAGGAAGAGGCCAGGAGAAGGAGCGCCGCGGCCACGATTCCGAGCCGACCGATCATCCGGCGAGACCGCCTCCGCCCCCGGCGAGCCCGTGGACGTGGCCCGGGTGCGCGCCCGTGATCCCCGAGTAGGTCGAGAAGTAGCCGTGGTGCATGACCACTCCGGGGACGAAGAAGAACCGCGGCCCGTAGAACCCTACAGCCGCGGGCGCTCTAGGAACGGCCGCGGCCGTGGCGTCGAGCGGCCCGACGAGTTCGTCGCGGATACCGTGCAGCATCCGGACCGCGAGGGTGATCAGCTCGGCCTGGGTCATCGGCATCGCGCGTCGGCCCACGATCTCGTAGGCTCGTTCGAGCCAGTTGAGGGTCTCGTTCGCCTCCATCGTCGAGAGCGAGGCGAGCACCGACGCGGCCACGAGCGGGTATTCAAGGTAGGTCCCCAGGCCCTTCGTGATGATGGCGAGCTTCGTGCTGACCCCTTCGACCGGTAGCTCGGAGACCGTCAGGTAGGCCGAAGAGAGCTCCACGTCCTCCGACGGTTGGTAGCCCCAGCCGGCGAACAGCGACCGCAACGACTGGAACTTCGTGAGCTGGTCTGGGATCGGAAGATAGTTGATCGAGAGCAGCGCCGCGGTCTCGTAGGATTGGGTGACTCGCAGGTACTCCTGGAGGGAAGGAGTCGCGAGCGTGCCGTCCGAACGACGCCCGAGCAAAAGGATCGATGCGACGCCCAGTGCCGACTCTTTGTCAACGCCGAGGTTCTTCACGTCCTTGAGGAGGCCCGTGAGCGTGGGAAGCTCCTCGGTCAGGGGGCGGGGAAGGTAGAATAGAATCTCGGACGACATCAACCGGTTCTCGGCGTTAGGAGAGAGGCCGAGGACCTGGTTGTAGACGTTCACGAACGCCGCGGAACCGGCGGCCGGGTCCGGCTGGGCCTTCGAGAGCCCGATCGAAGCCGCCCACGTCTGAGGTCGGTCGAGGCCCGCGAGCGACTGGGTGATTCGGGCCGCGTAGTCAGCTCCCCGGCTCGAGAGGTCTTCGAGGTCCCGGGTGATCTTCAAGGTCTGGTTCCAGTACGTTCCGAAGTCGGTATCCGAAACGCGGTAGAGAGCGGTGCCGAGGTTGCGGAGAGCAAGAGCCCCCGCCCCCGTGATCGCGACGTAGCGGTCCCCGACCGGAGTGATCGTATCGAGGAGCGTCTTCTGCGCGACCAGCTGGCCGATCTCCTGTTGCCTCCGGGCGAGGTCGGAGTCGATCGATGCGAGCGACTTTTCCGTGGCCGCCTCGCGGTCCAGTTCGGCTTGTTGCTTCGATTTCCCTTCCAGATGGAACAGGATGGAGTGCGTCCGTTCCCGCTCTTCCTGCGTTTGCGTGGCGAGGGCGGCCCGCTCTGCCGACTCCTGGCTCACGGCCACTTGGTCCTGCGTGAGCGCGGCCACATCGGCCTGCGCTTTCTGGAACTGCTCGGCCGTGTAGAACTGGAGGAGATCTAGCTGGGAGAGGAGCGTAGCGTCGGCGTCGGAGAGAGGCGACGTGACGTTGCGAGAGCTGACCTGACTGAGAATCCCGTAAACGTCCTTGCAGGCCGTCATCCGTTTCAGAGGTCGACCAACGGGAATTCAAGCGATAACGATTCCTCTTCCAGGCGGTTTCGAACGGTCAGGGCGAGGCCGTTGGGCCCCACCTGAGGGCGTGCGAACCGATCGGATCGGAGCGCTTCGACCACCAGCGACTCGAAGCGTCGCTTGCGAGAGCCCGGAGAACCGAACCGCCGGGCTCGCTCTCCTTCGATCTGCTCGTAGGCGAACATGAACTCGTAGAGCGAGCGGTAGATCTGGTCCTCGAGCTTCTCGCGGACCTCTTCCCGGTCCACCCGGACCTCGTCGATCCCCTCGAGGTCCACGAAGAAGACCGTCCCGTCCGGGGCGACGACGGCGTCTTTGTCGAGCCAGACGTCCTGGAAGTCGAGGCCGACGAACCGGTCTCGTCCGGGGTCGCGCGAGAGGGTCCGAGCGAACAGCGTGAGCAAGGCGATCCCGCTCCGGATGAAGTTGAGCTCGAACCGGTACGCCTTCACGGCCGAGTCGACCGAGAAGAGGTCGAAGACCCGGGTCGGATCCTGGCCGACCGTGCTGCGCGAATGGAAGTAGACCCGAACGTTCGAAGGGACCAATCGGAGTTCCTGGACCAACCGGTCCCTGTATCTTCGGTACCAGTGGATGCTGAGCAGTCGCGCCTCCACTTCTTTCGGGAAGAACGCGATCTTCACTACCGGGGCGATGCGGAAGCCCTCGATACTGGTCAGGTCGGCCCGCTCTGAGACCCGCAGCGCCGTGGAGGCGTGCGGGAGTCCTTGGCCTCCGTAGGGGGACCCTCTAAGCCAAAGCTCGCCGGTCACGATGCCGCCGAGGAGGTCCCCCCCGGGACGAAGCAGCCGATCCCTAGTGTCCGCGTCGTCCGTCAGCTCCGCGGCATAGCGAGAATCCAACCGGCGCAGCGAGAACGGGTCGACCGTCGATCCTACCCCTTTCACCGAGAGGAAGAACGGTAGGCCGTCCAAGGTCGCGACGGGGTCGACGGCGATGGCGCTGCGGTTGTCGTCCTCGACCGCGGCCACGAGGGCCTCCGCAGGACGGTCCGTCAGGGAGAGAAGCGTCGGCGGCAGGAAGTACCGGTCCCATCGGTCGAGGTCGAACGACCGGAAGTTGCGGTTCGTGATCGTCTCGGCGGGGAACGCCGACAGAGAGACCGGTAACCCTGTCGGGCGAAACGAGACCCTCCCGGGCGCTCGCAAGGCTCCTCGCCCGTTCTCGGCCTCGCGGCCCGGGGCGGAGCGGTCCGTCATCGGTCCCGTAGTGACCATGGGCTGGGTCGAATGAGTCACGCTGAGACTTACGTTCTCCGGGAGTGACGGCATTGGGAGGCCCTTGCTCCGCCGCCCGCGGGAAGCCGTGTGCCGAGCGGTCCGGCGGTCATTCCGCTGCTTCTGCCTACCGTTCGGGGGAGGACCCCCCGCCGAGAGAGAACTCCAGTTTTATCTGGGGACCACCGTTCGCGGTCGTCCAGAAGGTGAGTCGCACGATGTCCGCGGCCGTTCGGGGTTCGCCAGAATCCACGAGGTTCCACTCCTTCCTTGTCGACGATTGGCACCAGTGGCTCGCGGAGGTCCCCGAGGTCGCGACGGCCGTCGGAGCGCCCGGGTTCAACGACCGATGGACGGACGACTCGCCGAAGGGAATCGAGGGACGCCGGGCCCACCTCGAGCGATGCCGCAAAGGTCTCGCTGGAATCGAACGGGCTGCGCTGCCGGGGCCGGACCAGCTCGAGTACGACCTCTACCAGGGCCTCTTGGAGAGCGCCGAGGAAGGCCTTCGATACGGACACGACGCGTGCCCGTACCTGTTCGGAATGCCGCGCAATCTGTGGATGCCGATGAGCCAGATGGACGGGATCCACACGTCCGCCGCCGACGCGATCGACCTCCAACCGCGAGAGACCGTTCGCGATTACGAGGACATCCTTCGCCGACTCGAGCGTCTCCCGGACGCGGTCGAACAGGACCTCGCTTTGCTCAAGGAGGGGCGGGCGAAGGGATACTCTCCGCCTCGCTACTCCGTCCGAGGTCTTCCGGACCAGATCACGGGCCTCATACCTACCGACCCGGCGGGAAGTGCGATCCTCAAACCGTTCTCAGAGTTCTCCGTGCGCATCGGAGAATCGGAGCGGGCCCGACTCACCGTCGAGGCTCGAAGGACGTACACCGACCGGATCGTCCCGGCGTTCGAGCGGCTGAGGGACTACCTCGTGAACGACTACCTTCCCTCATGCCGGGAGACGGTCAGCGCCTCCGACCTTCCGGACGGTCGTGCGATGTACCGGTACCTCGTTCGCTGGCAAACGACCACCGACCTCTCCCCGGAGGACGTCCATTCGATCGGACTTCGCGAAGTCGCGCGGATCCGTTCGGAGATGCAGGCGATTCTCGAGCGGACCGGTTTCAAGGGGACGCTCCCCGAATTCTTCCGTTACCTCAAGACAGAGCCGCGGTTCTTCTATACGCGCCCCGAAGAACTCTTGGACGGATTCCGAGCCATCGCCAAGCGCGCCGACCCGATGCTTGCTCGTCTGTTCGGTCGGCTTCCTCGCCTCCCCTACGGAGTCCTTCCCGTGCCCGACTATCGGGCGCCGAGCTCGCCCGCCGCCTATTACATCGCCGGCGCTCCCGACACCGGCCGGCCCGGCTACTTCTACGCGAACACGCACGACGTCGGTTCCCGGCCGCGCTGGCAAATGGAGTCCCTCGTCCTGCACGAGGCGGTCCCGGGGCACCACCTCCAGATCGCCATCGCTCAAGAGTTGACCGAGCTCCCGGAGTACCGGCGCCACTCTCATCCGACGGCGTTCGCGGAGGGCTGGGGGCTCTACGCGGAGAGCCTCGGGGAGGAGATGGGATTCTTCGAGGACCCGTACTCGAAGTTCGGCCAGCTCACCTTCGAGATGTGGCGGGCGGTCCGCCTCGTGGTCGACACGGGCCTCCACTCTCTGGGATGGTCGCGCGACCGGGCGGTCGAGTTCTTCCGTGAGAACACCGGATTGACCGAGCTCGAGATCGGGGTAGAGGTCGACCGGTACATCGTCTGGCCGGGCCAGGCCCTCGCGTACAAGATCGGCCAGCTCAAGATCCGAGAGCTCCGCACCTACGCGGAGAAGAGGCTCGGCGACCGGTTTGACGAGCGCGCGTTCCACGACCTCGTGCTCCGGGAGGGCGCCCTGCCGATGAATCTGCTCGAGCGACGGGTCCACGCCTGGGTCGAAGAACGGGGCCGGGAGGCCAGATCGCCCGCCCAGCCGACCGGAGCGACGGGGTCTCCGTGAGCCCGCGCTCACGACTATTTACCTCGACTTCGGTTCCTCCCTACGTGCCGATGGCGGCAGGGTGCAGCTCGAGAGCTACTCGGCGCGCGCTCGTCGCGGTGGGCCTCGCCCTTCTGGTCGCGGGGGGGTTCTCCCAACTCAACCTCTCGCACCCGGTCGAACTGACCCAGGCAGGTCCCGCGATTCCCGAGACGTCACCGATGGCCGCGGGTCCCGCTCCGGCGGCGGGGCCGTACCTCGCCTACGGCAACTCGACGATCGTCCTTCCCGGGTGGAACTCCCTTTCGGCGTACGCGTGGAACTGCA
>JASHTB010000002.1 GCA_030040775.1 Thermoplasmata archaeon
TTCCCCGCGAGCGAAGGGCGCGAGCCGAGAGCCGTCCCCCCACGGAGACGGTCCCCGCGACGTCGGCCGACCCGACTTCGACGTCCCCCGAGACCTTCACCGAGCCGTCCGCGGTCCACCGCTCCGCCCTCAGGGAGTCGTGCCGAACGATACCGTGGTCGGCGACGGCCCCGAGCGAGGGGGGAGGATTCGAGGGAGCGGAGGTCCCGGGGACCGGACCGCCGGCGGGGCGGGGCGGAGGGGACGCGGCGGCCATTGGAGCTCCTCGCTCAGGGGCCTCGGCGGCTCGGCGGGATTCGAAGGCGACGGTGCTGGACCATGATGCAGAGGTTCTCGTAGACGGTGGCGCCGGCCGCCCGGGCCCTCGCGGCCGCCCCGGGATGCTCCACTCCGAGCTGCATCCAGACGACCGGGACGTGTCGGGCGATCGCTTCGTCCACGACCGGGGGGACCTGGTCGGAGCGGCGGAAGACGTCCGCGATGTCGACCCGGACCTCCGGAGGGATCGCCGCGAGCGATGGATACGACCGTTCTCCGAGAACCTCGGTGAGCATCGGGTTGACGGGAACGATCCGGTATCCCTCGGACTGAAGGTAGCGGGCGACCTCGTTCGAATCGCGTTCGGGCTTGTCGGAGAGGCCCACGACCGCGATCGTCCGCGCTCGCGTCAGGACGTCCCGCAGTTCTTGATCGGTCGGCGGCACAACCGATAGGACGCGCGACGGTAGATGATGCTGACGGGGAGCACCCTTACGACGGGCCAAGCGCTATAGCGACGGTCCCGCTCCCTCGAACGTGTACCTCGACTACGCAGGGATCCGGGTCACGAACCTCGCCCGGTCGAGCCGGTTCGTCACGAAGGGTCTCGGCCTACGCGAGATTCGGCGGGGACGGATGGCCCATGGCGGCGTCTGGGTGCTGTTCGAGGACCGAGCCTCTCACCAGCAGCTCGAACTGAACTGGTATCCGAAGGGGAACCGGTACGCGACCCCGTTCGTCGCCGGAGAGGGGCTCGACCACTTGGGGTTCCGCACGAACGACCTCGACGCCGCGGGGCGGCAGCTCCGGGCAGCGGGGGCGAAGAAGGTTCACGAGATCCGGGAAAGGGGAAAGATTGTCCTAGCGTACTATGAGGGGCCCGACGGCCTCTGGGTCGAGCTCATCCTCTCGCCCTCCGTTTGACCCACGGGCGGGAACGCTCCCCGTGCCCCGGGCACCTCGAACGCTGCGCCGGTCGCGACCGCGCCGGACGGCTCGGGGGGCGGTTCCCGGTCGCGCAGGTAGAGCACCAGGAAGAGGAGGCCGCCGCCGAGGATGATCGTGTAGTGGGTCGCGAGACCGATGTCCTGCCAAAGGGGGGAGACCAGGGTGAGGTACGCCGTTGCGTCCTGCGCGCCGTGGAGGAGGGCGGGGATCACGAGGTTCCCTCCCGAGAACTGATACGTCGTCGCGAACGCGAGGCCGGCGAAGAACAGCTCTGGGAAGATCAGGGGGGTCGCGATGCCATACGTGGTCGCGTAGTACAGGTGCACGCCGGCGAAGAGCGCGCTGGTCCAGAGGGCCGGGACAACCCACGAACCCGGTCGCTCGCGCCAGTATCCGAAGATCCACCCTCGGAAGATCGTCTCCTCGACGGCCCCGACCACGAACGAAAAGCCGACGAAGAACCACGGGTTTCCCTCCGCCTGCTCGAGGGCGGGATTGGGTCGAGTGAGGAGCTTCAGCGCCGCCGGGTCGAACGTGGCGTAGAAGAACCCGAGAACGAGGATCACGACCAGGGCGAGGATGGAGAGCGCCCCGTACCAGGCGAAGCCTTCCCGCACGGCGACCCGCGCGCGACGCGACCAGTTCCGCAGCGGGGCCGCTCCGGCGAGAAGGGAGAAGGCTACGATGGGGACCCCGTAAACGACGAGGAGGTCCCCGGGGAGATTCCCGTAGACGACGCGCGAGCCCGGAACGAGTTGTGGCACGAAATACTGGCTTACGATCGCCGTCACCGTGACGACCACGCCGAGCCAGTATCGTGCTGCAGGGGCTGCCGAAGCCGGCCTGGGAGTCCGGCCCGCGCGCGGGACGGCCATCGGGGCTGTCAAACGGGACGCCTAGATAGCCCTCTACTCCGCTGGGCGCTTGCCCGGAACCCGCGCGGGCCGAAGCGGACGACCGCTCCCTCTAAACGGAAGCTAACGGGGACGACCGCTAGCGCGAGCGGGGTTCCTCCCTGGGCACCGCGTGCATGGAGCGCTCGGCCGCGGAGAGGCACGAGAGGAGGTCCTCGAGGGTCGCTCGAGCACTCGAAGCCGACGGCGCTCGGAGCCGCACGACGAGCTCGTGGCCGTCCCGCTCCACGACGACGAACGGAGGATTATCGGCCGCGACCGAGGCTCGGAGAGCGTCCGCCGCGTGGGCGCTCGCGCATCGGTGCCGGACGACGACGGTCACTTCGACGCGGGACGCTTTCTCGTCGGGGGCGGCGATGGGCTCCCTCCCGCCGGGGCGACCCCCGGGCCACGGTCGAGCGCATGGGGAACGATCGGCGCCGCCTGGGTGCGACGCACCACCTCGGTCTGGGCCCGGTCGCGTAAGTACGCGACGATCGACGGCCAGACCGTGTTGTCGTCCCGCTGCTTGTTCTCGAAGTTGTGCTCTCCGATGAACCGGGCGAAGGCGTTCCGGCTCGCCTCGTCCCACGTCCCGGTGAGCCGGCCGGAATAGTACCCGAGAACGCCGAGGTCGTGCTGGAGCGCGGTCGCGACCTCTCCTTCGATTCTGAGGAGGGTCGCCGGGTCCTCCCGGCTCAGCATCGTCATGTCGTAGAGCCGGAAGACGCGGCGGAGCTCCTCGATGGGAGAGGGGTGGTCATCGACCCGGACGTCGACCCAGCGGTCGTTCCCCCCGTATCCCGCGCCCGCTCGGACCGCGAGGAGGGCGGCCGACTGCATGCCGCGGCGGTCTCCCCCCTCGCGCTGGCCGGCCGCCAGTGCGGCGAGCACGCGGTCGAGGATGTCCCCGCCGGTCGATTCGTACGCCCGGGCCATGCCTCGGACGACCGCAGGGCCGAACAGGATGTTCCCCTGGCAGGCGAACCCGTCCCCGACCTCGTGCCCGGCCCATTCCAGGCATTTCTTCCCGGTGAACGCCGCGGCGGCCCCCTTCGCGTCCACGACGCCGAGCTGCCGCTCGTCCCGGTCGGGGTCGGCCTCGGTGAGGCGGCGCACGACGTCCGCCGAGCTCGCCCCCTCTCGCAGCATCGCGAGGCCGTTCGGGCCGTAGCTCGTGTTCGCGAGGGCCTGCGTGGCGATCGCCCCGACGCCGGCCTGAGCGAACGGGACGACCGCGCCCACCGAGATGAAGCGGGACTGGACCGCCACGGCCCACGTTCCCGTCTCCCGTTCGTGCGCGGCGATGGAGAACGTTCCGAACCGGGGCGTGGGCATCGCCGCGGGTGGACGCGGTCGGTCCGCTTAAGGTATCGGCCCGGAACGTGAGGCGGAACGACTGCGTGCGTCCAGCACCGCGAGCAGCTCCTCGACGAGCTCGGTCGCCCGGCCGGTCTCCTTTCTCGCGTAGGCGCGTTGAGCTTCCGAGAGGGCGGCGAGCTCTCGTTCGACGTCCTCTCCTTGGGCGCGCAGTACACCCAGGAGCCGGGCTGCGAGCCGAAGCCGGTTCCCTGTCCGGTCCTGGTCGGGGGAAGGGCTCGACTCGTCTCCCCCGCGCGGCACGTAATCGACCAACCCGCGGGGCCACTCGGTCACCTCGCCTTCCCCCCGACGCACCCGTCGGGACGCGCGGCGACCCTCGGGCTCCCCGGAGCTCGTCAGGTTCCCTCGACCTCGGCCGCGGTCTACGCCACGGGACGGGCGCCCAGGCCCTTCGGCATCGGGAGCTTCTCGCGCAGGCCGACCCAGACCGCGTCGAGCCGTTCGTAGAACGCGGGCGTGAGGCCGTCGCCTTCGAGCGACGCCTTCGCCTCGCCGAGCCGGGAGGCGAACTCCGCGGTATCGATCCCGTGCGCGGCCGCCCAGGCCAGGCTCCCGTTCGCCAGCGCGACCTCTTCCTCGGCCACCCGTCGGGCCCGGCGAGCCTCGCGCTCGGGTGCGGTGAGGGCGTGCTCCGGGTCCCAGTGCGGCGGCGTCGGCGCGGGGATGGAGACGCGCAGGAGCCGGAACGGCTCCGGGAGGGTCGGCCAGCGCGGCTCGGCGAAGCGGACCGACAGACGGTCGAGCTCGCCGCTCGCGTTTCCGTAGTCACCCGCAGCGTAGAACGCCTCGGCCCTCTCGAACGGCCCGGTGACCTCGGGGCTCGGCGCGCCCTTCCAGATGTCGAGGAGCAGCGCGACGCGGCTCGGGACGAGGCGGCGGAGCGCGGCGTGCTGCGGCGTCACCGGCACCGGTGGGGGAAGCGGGGTGTCGGGCGTCTTTTCGGGCGGGCGGTTCGGCGCGCCGGGCATCGTTCTACGGTCGGAGGGGGCGCCTTAGAGGAACGCCTCGAACTCCTTCGTGACCTCGGGGTACTTGTCGCGGACCGCCTTCAGGATGTTGTGGACGCTCAGCTTCTGGAGCTGGACGCCGGCGAGGGCGTCGATGACCTTGTCGAACGTCTCGTCGCTCAAGGAGACGAGCTTCTCCTTCGCGAGCCAGTTGCGGTAGAGCTTCTCTTCTAGGCGCGCGCGCCAGCCCTTCTCGTACTTCTGGAAGAACTCCTTCGACGGGTCGCCCGCCTGGACCGCCTCGGCCGCGACCTGCCCGCAGATCTTGCCGGCGATGCAGCCGTTGGCGATCCCTCCCCCCGTGAGGGGGTCGATCATCCGGGCCGCGTCGCCGACCAGCAGGATCCCGTCCGCGACCGTCTGCTTGAGCGGAGGCGAGATCGAGACCCCGCCGCCGACCATGTCGATCTTCTTGCCCTTCGCGTACCCCGGGTGGTGGTCGATCCACCGGTCGAGATGGGTGCGCGCGTCGGCCGGGGACTTCACCTGGCTCACCTGGACGCCGATGCCGACGTTCGCGAGCCCCTCGGCCTTCGGGAAGACCCAGACGTAGCCGCCCGGGGCGACCTTGCCGAGATAGAAGTCGCAGTAGCGAACGTCGCAGTCGACGTTCGCCATCCGGTACTGCAGGCAGGTGTCCATGTCGCGCATGGCGATGTTCGTCGGGATCCCGGCCCAGCGGCCGACCTGGCTCTCGAAACCGTCGGCTCCGACCGTCACCGGGGCGTGGACCTCGTACGTTTCCCCGAACTCCTTGACCTTCGCGCCGACGACCCTCCCGTGATCCTTCAGTAGCCCGAGGGCCGCGCACTTGAGCTTGACCTCCACGCCCTCGTTGGCGGCGTCGATGGCGAGCTGCTTGTCGAAGCCGTCCCGCTCGACGACGTAGCCGACCTCGTTCCCGGCGTGCTTCTCGTTGATCTCGAAGACCTTCTCGCTCGGCGAGAAGATCCGGGCGCCCTCGACCTCGAGGTTGATCCAGCGGCCCGGGGTGATGCCGACCTCGGGGAGCCAGTCCTTGCTCATCCCCTCGCCGCAGCGAACGGGGCTCCCGATCTCCTGGCGCTTCTCGATCAGGAGCACGTCCGCTCCGCCCTTCGCGGCCCACTTCGCCGTCATGCTGCCGGCCGGGCCGGCGCCGATGACCAGGACGTCGGTCTTCCGGTCCTGCATCCCGGTCTCCCTCCCAGGGCTCCTCGTTAACCGATCTCGATCGCGCCGACGGGGCAGGCTTTCACGCAGACCTCACAGCGCGTACAGACCTTCTCGTCGAACGTGATCCGGGTCTCGTCCAGGTAGATACAGTTGAGGGGACAGATCCCGACGCATGCCCCGCAGTAGATGCACAGCTGGCCCGAAGACTCGATGTGCAGGCTCTTCTTGTTCGGCACGCGCCGCGCTCCGCTCTCATCGGGCCGGGACGCTATTAAAGTCTATCTCGCAACGGCGGACCGAGGGGTCGCGACCGCACGCTCGACCGAGGGCGTCGGTGCCTGCTCGGCGAGCCAGCGCTCCGCATCGATCGCGGCCATGCAGCCGGCGCCGGCCGCGGTGACCGCCTGGCGATAGTGGCGGTCGTGAACGTCCCCCGCGGCGAAGACCCCTTCCACGTTCGTCCGGGTCCCGTCGTGGACGCGGAGGTATCCTTCTCGGTCGTGGTCGAGCGCGCTCCGAAACACCTCGGTCGCGGGGGTGTGCCCGATCGCAACGAACAGTCCGCCGAC
>JASHTB010000015.1 GCA_030040775.1 Thermoplasmata archaeon
GGGCCCAGGAAGACGATGCGGGGCACGCCGCAGGCGACCCCGGCCGGGATATCTGGTTTTCCGGGGAGGGAGGGGACGCTAGCCGCCGATGCGACTTCCCCGGAACGGCCGGCCGTCCAGGGCCGCCTCGAGGTTCGAAAGGTCGCGGCCGTGAACGATGTAAAGAGGGAGTTTCGCTCGCGCGAGCACGGCCGCCCCGACTCGGTCGAACAGGAAATTCTGACCGGCACCAGTCGGAGCGGTGGCCTCTACGAGAGCACGGAACCCATCCCAGCTCATCGCATCGAGTCGACGGGCCTTCGGGTTCGAGCGCGGGTCCGCCTCGTAGACCCCGTCCACGTCGGTCGCGTTCACGAGGCGAGAAGCCCGGACCCGGACGGCGATGAGCGCGGCGACCGCGTCCGTGGTGTGCCCGGGTTCCGTTCCCCCGAGGACGACCGGCGACGCCTGGCGGAGCTCACGGGCGGCCTCGGCCACGGTCTCGGGCGGGCGCGACGGGCACGGCGGTCCGATGCGCGCGGCGAGGAGCCGGGCGTGGAGCCTCGTGACGTCGATCCCGACCTCGTCGAGTTCCACCTCCGTGAGGCCGAGGTCGCGTCCGAGCCGGATGTACTCCCGGGCGGTCCGCCCTCCGCCGGTGGTCACGACCAGCGGGACCCTTTCTCCGACGCGTTTCAAGGTGTCCGCGAGCGCCCCGAAGTACCGGGCGTCGTCGGTACCGGTGAACAGAACGGAACCCCCCACGGACAGAACGACCGGGGCGGCGGGAGCGGGCGGACGAGGGGCCATGCTCGCTCCGGACGTTCCCGGCGTATTATCGGTGTCGGCGGCCCGTCGCCGGCGGGTTCAAGAGCCCTCGGACCTCGGGGAGGATGTGGTCGACGACCTCGCCCGCGCCAAGGTGGCGGCGGCGCGCCACGCCGTGGAGCGGTACGTCCGGCCCGGAGAGCGGATCGCCCTAGGCCACGGTTCGACCGCGAACGAAGCAATTCGGGCGCTCGCCGCCCGATTCCCAAAGTCCCCGTTCGACTGCGTTGCGGCGTCCCGGGCGACCGAGGAGTTCGCCCGGTCCCTCGGCGTGCCCGTCCGACCGCTGCGGGGCGACGACCGGTTCCGTCTGATGCTGGACGGAGCGGACGAGGTCTCGCCGTCGCTCGACCTCACGAAGGGAGGCGGAGGGGCGCTCCTCCGCGAGAAGCTTCTCGCCCGGCTCTCGGACGAGCTCGTCATCCTGGTCGACCCGACGAAACTGGTCTCCTCCCTCGGGGAGCGGCACCGGATCCCCCTGGAGGTCGTTCCGTTCGCTCGGTCGGCCGTCGAGCACGCGGTCGCGCGCCGGGGGTACCGGGCCCACCTTCGCCGGTCTCCCGACGGCCGGCCGTTCCACACCGACAACGGCAACGAGATCCTCGACCTCGCCCCCTCACGTCCGATCACCGACCCGGCGGCCGAGGACCGGGCCCTCTCAGACCTTACCGGCGTGGTCGAAACCGGCCTCTTTGTCGGCCTCGCCCGGCGCGTGGTGGTCGGTTACCCGGACGGGCACGTCGAGGAGCGCGAGCGGCCTCCCCTGCCCACTTCTTGAGACCGCGAGGCGTCGGCGTTATCCGCCCCGAGCCCTGCCACTGAGCGACCGCAACCCTCGGCGGCGAGGAACCATGCAGGGGAAGTACATTCGTACGCGCGTCGAAGACTCCGTGGGCTACATCGAGATCGCGAAACCGAAGGCGAACACCTACGACCTTGAGATGATGAGCGAGCTCGACACCGCGATCGAGGAGTTCCGCTTCGACGACGCGGCGCGGGTGGTCGTGCTCACGAGCACCCTTCCGGGATTCTTCAGCGCCGGCGCCGACATCGAGATGCTGAAGGAGAGCGCGCCGGACTTCAAGGCGATGTTCTGCCTGCACTGCCAGGAGACGCTCAACAAGTTCGCGCAGACGCCGAAGGTCGTGATCGCGGCGATCAACGGCCACTGCGTCGGCGGCGGGCTCGAGATCGCGCTGGCCTGCGACCTGCGGCTCATGGCGAAGGATTCGGGGAAGATCGGGCTCCCCGAGGTCACGCTCGGGGTCCTTCCCGGCACGGGCGGGACGCAACGCCTCCCCCGCCTCGTCGGGACCTCCCGGGCGCTCGACATGATGATCACGGGCAAGCTCCTCACCCCGGAGGAGGCCCTCGCGATCGGTCTCGTGAACCATGTCTACCCGAAGGAGTCGTTCGCGAACGACGTCCAGGCGTACGCCTCTTTTCTCGCCCATGGGCCGGCCCGCGCGGTGAGCCTGATCAAGCGGTCCGTCGTCGAGGGGATCGAGATGCCGCTCGCAGCGGGCCTCGCCCTCGAGCGGGAGCTGCAGAACCGGCTCTTCGTCACCGAGGACGCGAAGGAAGGTCTCTCCGCCTTCGTCGAAAAGCGTAAGGCGAGCTTTAAGGGACGCTAGTTTCTAGACCGGTGAGCGCGCGACGATGAGCGGCCCGACCCCGAGCCCGTCGACCCCCCCGACCTCGAAGATCCTGAACGAGGGGGGAACGATCCAGCCGGTGCGGGAGATCCTCTGGGGCACGGCCGCCGGAGCGCACAAGTACGAGACGGCCGAGGAGCTGCCCGCGGACATGGCCAAGCTGGTCGTGAAGCTGATGGTCGTGCAGGCGGACACCGAGTTCGCTTCGATCCAGCAGCACCGGCCGTGGCTCGACCGCGCCCCGACCCTTGAGGACCGGTGGATCGAGTCGCGGATCATCGCCGACGAGGCCCGCCATGGCCTCCAGGCGTGCCGGATCCTTCGGGACTTCGGGGAGGCGGGCCAGCGCTACATCGACGAGCTTCTCTCCAAGCGCGAGGGAGAGCACAAGCTCGACGCGTTCAACATGAAGTTCGACCTCTGGAGCGACGTCGGGGCGTTCACCTGCTTCGTCGACCGGGTCGGAGTCTACCAGCTGCGCGCGTTCCAGGAGTGCTCGTACGGCCCGCTCGCGCGAGCGATGCCGCTGATGCTGAGCGAGGAGCAGCTTCACCTGAACTTCGGCACGAGTGTCCTTCGTCGGATGGTCCAGGACGGCCCGAAGTACTGCGGGTCGAAGGAGGAGGCCCAGGCCGCGGTGGAGAAGTGGTACCCCCGCGCGCTCGACATGTTCGGGCACTCGAACTCCGAGACGAGCCGCCGGGCGGTCGAATACGGCCTGAAACGCTGGACGAACGAGGAGGCCCGGGCCCGCTACATCCAGGAGGTCACCGGCCTCACGGCGGGGATCGGCCTCGCGCTGCCACCCCCCGAGTTCGACCGTCGGGTCCTCTAGCGCGAGCCGCTCGACCGCGCCCGCCCGCGCCCTCCCGGCCCCGGCCGAGGCGGGGCGAACAAGAGGTCCGGGCCCGGACGAACCGTGAGGGTTCGCTCTACGCCCGGGATGCCGGCCAGACGCGAACGGACCCGGCCGAGATGGCGGTCGAGCGTGAAGACGTGGACGTGCGCGCCCGCGTCGTGCGTGTACGCCGCCACCGGCCGTCCCGCCTTCCGATTCAGCTCCCGGACACCGGCGAGAACAGCACGGGAGGTTGGGGTGAGGTAGTCCAGCGACGGGACGGTCGTCTCGCAGACTTCCCGGAAGCTGTCGCACTCCTCCATCACGAGGGGGAACAGCCGGTCGGGGTCCCGGGCGCCGATGGCCCGACGGATCTTCGCGAGGCGGGCCGGTAGCTCCGCCTGCCGGCGAGCGTACTGCGGGCTCGAACGGACCGTCCACTGCATCGCTTCCGACGAGCGCATCGCCTTCACCGGAGCCCCTTCGACCAGGACCACGAGGTCGACCAGGGAAGGCCAATGCCGTGCCGGGTAGAGCGGGACTGCGTAGCAGTCCGACCCGTCGGCCCGAGTCCCCGCTCGCCACTCGACGAACCCTCCGAAGACCGAGCGCGCCGCGCTCCCGGAGCCGAACCGGGCGAGGCGCGAGAGCTCCCGGTCCGAGAGCGCGAGGCCGGCGGCGGCACTCGCCGCTCCGGCGAGCGCCGCGAAGCCGCTCGCGCTCGAGGCGAGTCCGGTCGCCGTCGGGAAGTTGTTGTCGGAGTCGACGTCGGCGAACGCGTTGACTCTGGCGGTCGACCGGACGCGGTCGAGGAATCGGACGACCCCGTCCCGCGGGCCGGGTCCCGCTTCGGTGCCGTTCAGCACGACCCGGTCGGCCTTCAGGCTCGGGTCGAACCGTACGGTAGTGCGGGTCCGAAACCGGTCGAGGGTGACCGAGAGGGAGGAGTTGAACGGGAGGGCCCGCTCCGGGTCCCGAACTCCCCAGTACTTCACGAGGGCGATATTCGGATGCGCTTCGCAGGTCGCCTGCATCGAACGGGTCGGCCGGTTCCGAACGGCGCTCGAACGAGGTCAGGTAGTACTTATCCGCGGCGGCCGCTCGGGGCGGGCGTGCCTCGCCGAGAGGTCCTGCCCGAGCCGCGCCCGGCCCGTCCTTTACCGGACCTTCTCGAAGCGGCGCGCCGCGGCGGGTTCCATGCCGAGGTGGGCTTCCGCATCGACACCGCCCGCAGTGGTCGTGGGGTCTGCACGGTCACCGGGAAGGTGGAGGACCGGCACCTCAACATCAACGAGATCGTCCACGGAGGCGTTTACGCCACGATCCTCGACACCGCGATGGGTGCTTCCGTCGTCTCGCTGCTCACCGAAGGAGAGACGACCGCCACCACCAGCCTCTACGTCGAGTTCCTTCGGGCAGCCCGCAAGGGAGACACGCTCACAGCCCGGGGGGAGGTCCTCCGTCGGGGACGGCATATCGCGTTCGCGGAAGGGAACCTGTTCGACGCCGAGGGCCGGCGGCTGAGCCAGGCGCGCGGAACCTGGTACATCTGGTCGAGCGAGCGACCCGCCTCTTCCCACGACCGGGAGCCCGCCGGCGAAGCGGGGGCCCTGAGACACGCAAAAACCACAGGATAGCCCCGGCCGGTTCCGCCTCTTCGAGGCGACCCCGGGAAGGTCGTCGGGCGCCGGCCGGAGCTACGGGAACGAGTTTCCTCTCAGCTCACCGGAACGTGGTGTTCCTTCGCGGGCTTCAGCTTCGGTACGTTGAGCACCAGAACGCCGTGGTCGAGCTTAGCCTCGGTCTTCTCCGGCGCGATCAACATCGGGAAGTTGACGCGGCGGTGGTAGCTCGCTTCCGAGCGCTCATGCAGGACGTAGTTCTTCTTCTCCGTCTCCTTGACGGCCTTCGTCTCGCCTTCCACATCGAGCGTCTGGTCGAGGAATCGGATCGACACGAGTTCCTTCGGGATCCCGGGCAGGTTCATCCGGACCTCGTAGTTAGTCCCCTTGTCCTCGAGGTCCACCGGGGTCGTGAACTCCTCCTTCCACAGCGTGGGGATCGTCCGTGGGACCGAGGTGCGCAATAGCGTTCCCATCCGGTTCCCGAACAGCTCGAGGTCCATGCCGATGTCTCGCAGGTCCTGGCGGAATCGCTCGAGCACGTTCTCTCCCGCAGCCTCGATCAGGCTGAGCTCCATGGGTCGTTCGATTGGCTTCACCCTAGGCACGATTGTCGCTTCCATCACCTACCCCCAGTGGGGAACCTTCTGAGGACCGATAGATGTGATGTCAACTGACGTGATGTTAATCGCACTCGACAATCCCAGAACGTCCCTGTTACACTCGATCAGGAGGTCTCACCTTCGGGCGTCCTGAGTCGGCTACGGGCCGCTGAGGGTAGAGCTCGCCCCGGACGGGTCGAGGGCTGGAGAGCCGCCAACTATGTAGGGCGACACGCCAGTCGGCGATGGCATTCGGTCCGTCTCCGAGCAGCGTGGGAGATCCGTCCATGAAGGCGATGAGGCTGGTCGCGGAGGGTCGACGTCTGGAGGCCATGCCCGTCGATCTCCCACCGCTCTCCCCCGGCTCGGCCCTCGTGAAGGTGCGCGCTGCCGGGGTCTGCCACTCGGACCTCCATCTCATCTCCGGGTCGTACGACCTAGGAGAGGGGAGAAAGCTCTCGACCACAGGAGGGGGAGCCGTTCTGCCCTTGACCCCCGGGCACGAGATTGCGGGCTCCGTCGCCTCGCTGGGAGCGGGCTCAGAGTCCTCGGGGCTCAAGGAAGGAGACCCGGTCGTGGTCTATCCGTGGGTCGGGTGCGGCCAGTGTCGGAAGTGCGCTCTCGGACGGGAGAACCAGTGCGAGGGCGCCCAGCGGTTCCTCGGCTTCATGCGAGACGGGGGCTACGCCGAGTACGTCTTCGTACCGAGCGTTCGGTATCTCGTCAGCGCCGAAGGGATCGGAGCTCCGCAGGCGGCGACGCTTGCGTGCGCCGGGATCACGGCCCTCAGTTCCCTACGGAAGTGCCGGCTCCAACCTCTCGAGTTGGTCCTCCTCATCGGAGCCGGCGGGGTGGGGAGCACCGCGATACAAATCGCCAAGAAGACCACGAAAGCCAGGGTCGCCGTGGCCGACATCGACGACAGGAGGCTGGAGCAGGCCTCCCAGCTCGGCGCGGACCACGTCTTCAACACGTCGAAGCTCGAAGCGAGGGACCTCGCGACCGAGTTGAAGCGAGTGAACGAGGGGAGGGGCGCCGACGCGGTGGTCGATTATGTGGGTACGCCCCGCACCGCGTCGCTCGGGCTCCGCCTCCTCGGGCACGAAGGCCGGCTGGTTCTCGTGGGACTCGTGGGAGGGGGTATGGCGCTACCGCTGCCGGTGCTGCCGATCCTCGGAGCCGAGATCCTGGGGAACTTCACGGGCAGTCTAGAAGAGTTGAACGAGATGGTCGCCCTCGTGCGCAGCGGGGCGGTCGTCCCCCAGGTCTCCGGGTCGTTTCCGCTCGAGGAAGCGAACACCGTCCTCGAACGGCTGGAGCGCGGGGAGGTCGCGGGGCGCGCCGTGCTGGTCCCGTAGCTAGCGTACCTTCGGAGAGAGAGGAGCCGAAGGTCCGGCGTTAGACCCCTCTCCTTCGGCCAGCGTCATTCGTCGGGCCAGCGTCGGCGAAGCCGTTCGAGGAGCTCGAGGTGCTCGAGCCCTCGGGCGAGCCCGCGGGAGCCCTCGGGGGTCGGCCGGTCACGGAAGAACCGTCGGGTCTCCTCCGGTCGCTCGAGACCCAGCCAGGGAAGCGTCTCGTCGAACAGCTGCGAGAGAAATCCCGTGCCGCGCAGCATCTCTTCGACCCGAGCGAGGTGGGTCTCGAGCCACGGCCCGACGAGCGGTCGGCCGACCGGATTGGTGGCTGCCTCCCGCACGACCGAGACGAGATGGCCGAGCTGGATCCTCCCGGAGAGGAGGCGCCCGAGCGTCTCCTTAACGAGCGACGGGACCCCGCTCCAGGCGAGCGCCTGGTCGAGGCGGGACCGCTCCGCCTCAGACGCCGCCCGCTCCCGGGCGCGGTCGACCTCCCGGTACCCGCCTTCCCCCTCGCTGCGGACCCGTGCGATCGCCACGCCGAAACGGAGGTCGGGGTCGAGGCTCTCCCCTAGGGTGAATCGGTCCGAGAGGGTTCGGGCGAACGTCGCGTCGACCCGGACGCCCAGGTGGACGAGCGTCTCCCGCACGACCCCCGCCTCCGGCGCTTCCCCGGGCCGGCGGTCAACGCCGAGCCGCTCCACTTGGTCAGCGAGGTGGTCGCGAAAGAGCTCCCCGAGGGGGATGACGGAGGGGAAGGCGAGCGTCCAGTGTCCGAGGGTGTCGACCAGCTCCGAGACATGCAGACGATCCGGTGGGCCCGACGCGGCACGGAGCCCCCGAGCGTAGGTGGGCCAGTCGACATCCCCCGAGGCGAGAAACGCCCCGAGGTCGTTCAGCACCACCCATCGGTCCGCGCTCGGACGCGAGCCCAGCGTGGCGAAGAGACGGTCGAGGAGGGGCGGCTCGTACCAGACCCGGTAGAATCCGAACCCGCCTGGATTGAGGTGCACCGGGGCCCCCGAGGGAAGCGGTACGGTCAGCTCCCGCCGGTCGAGCAGCACCGAGCGGCGTTCGCCGCCCGCGTCGACCTCGATCGGGATCGGCCACGGCGGGGCGTCCTCCGCCCCGTAAAAGGAGAACCGCCGCTGCCGAAGCGAGAGCCCTTCGGAAACGAGTCGGGCTTCGACGACGGGAAGGCCCGCCCGGTCGATCCACGGGCCCATGAGGCGTCGGACCCGTTCCCCCGAACTCCGCTCGAGGGCCTCCCAGAGGTCCTCGGTCCGGGCGTTCCGATAGGCGAACCGCGTGAGGTACCCCGTGACACCCGACCGAAACCGTTTCTCCCCGAGGTAGTGTTCGAGCATGCTCAGGAGTCCCGAGCCTTTGCCGTAACTCACCGAGTCGAAGATCTGTTCGATCTCCTGCGGTCGGTTCACGCTCGCCCGCACGGGATGCGTCGCCCGCAGCGAGTCGTCAAACCGCGCGGCGGCCACCCCCCAGGGACGCACGACGAAATCGGCGAACGGGTTGTACTCGGGGGCGAGCCGCTCGGTGACCTTCGTTTCGAGGAACGTCGCGAAGCTCTCGTTGAGCCAGATGTCGTCCCACCACTCCATCGTCACGAGGTCGCCGAACCACTGGTGCGCCAGCTCGTGCGCCAGGGTCTCGAAGACGTCCCGCCGGGTGTACGACGACGAGTCGTCGTCCACGAGCAGCCGCATCTCCAGGAAGCTGACCGCCCCCCAGTTCTCCATCGCCCCGACGCTGTGGTCCTCGAAGGCGATCAGGTCGAGCTTCGGAAGCGGGTACGGGATCCCGAAGTACTCTTCGAGTGCGGCCAGGATCCGGGCCCCGCTCTCGGCAGCGAACCGGGCCGCGCCGGCTCGCCCGGGGGCGGTGAGCACCCGCACGGGGATCCGGCCCGAACGGGCCTCCGTGTGGTCGAAGCGCCCGACCGCCAGGAAGAACAGGTACGTCGCCATGGTCGGCGTCGGGACGAACGACCAGGCCCGTCGTCCGGACTCGTCGCGTACGCTCTCCACCGGGGTGTTAAAGACGACCTCGAGGTCCGGGTCCGTCCGCACGACCAGGTCGATTCGGGATTTAGAGTCCGGCCGGTCGACGCACGGGAAGATCCGGCGGGCTCCGACCGGTTCGCAGTGAGAGGTCAGGACGTAGCTGTCGCCGTGCCGGCAGGCATAGAGTCCGGTCAGGTTCTGGTCGACGACCTGCCCATGAAACTCAACCGAGATCGTCGAAGCCTCACGGTGCCCGAGCTCGATCGTGAGCTTCTGCTCGGTGGGGTCGAGCCGGAACGGGGCCGGAGACCGGTTTCGCTCCACCGAGTCGATCGAGAGCTCGACAGAGTCGAGGGCGAACGACGGGAGGCCCGGAGGAAGGTCGAACTCGACGGAACCCGTCCAGCGCTTTCGACCGAAGTCGATGTCCATCCGGAGCCGATACTCTTCGATCGACGGCCCGGACCCGGGTTCGGGTACGGACCGAAGCGCCGCCGCACCGTCGGGCATGGCGG
>JASHTB010000016.1 GCA_030040775.1 Thermoplasmata archaeon
GGCAATGCCACTCCGCTCCTTCCGTCCGTATCGATGGCGGACGGATCCGCTCCGAGCTCGGGGGCTGCCTCCGCCTGCGGCTACGGTCCGACGGGGGCCATCGCCCCGTGCCAGATCGCCACGGCGTACGATTTCGCGTCGGACTTGAGCAGCGGAACCAACGGAACGGGCGAGAGGATTGGCGTGGTGGACGCGTACGACGGCGGGGAACCCGAGACCGAGCTCTCCTCCGACCTCGCTCAGTTCGACTGCGAGTTCTCCGGTTGCCTGAACGGGGCGGTCACGTACGCTTATCCGGTCTCCACCACCGCCGACCTCAATCTTTCGACCGTGAATCCCGACTGGGGGCTCGAAGAGGCGCTCGACCTCGAGTGGGCGAGGGCGACGGCCCCGGGGGCGTCGATCACGATGACGTTCTCTCCGGATTCGGGCCCCGGGCTCCTCGCGGCGGTCGATTGGCTGGTCGCGACCGGTTCGGTGAACGTCATCTCGATGAGCTGGGGAGAGCCGCTCACCGGGGTCCTCAATGCGTACAGCGGGCCATGTTCGAGCGCCTGCAACGCTTCGACCGACGGAACCCTCGCGATCCTCGACCCGGTGCTCGAGGTCGCGGCCGCCGAAGGGATCAGCGCGTTCGCGGCCACGGGAGATTGCGGGGCGGCCGATGGCACTTCTGGGGACGCGGTGAACTACCCGGCCGCCGACCCGTGGGTGACCGCCGTCGGGGGCACGGCGCTCTCGATCGGCACGAACGGGACGTGGGTCTCCGAGACCGGCTGGTCGGGTAACGTGACGGGCGCGACGTCCCCGGGGTGCTCAAACCAGGGAGGAAGCGGCGGCGGGTATTCGCCGCTCCCCCGACCGGCCTGGCAGGTGGGTCTCGCGGCCAGCCCCTCGGGGCGTGCGATTCCGGACGTCGCGCTCGACGCCGGCGAACCCGTCTCGGTCATGTATCAGGGGTCGTTCACGGGAGCCCTCGGCACGAGCGTCGCGACCCCGATCTGGGCCGGGATCGCCGCGCTCGCGGACCAGAAAGCCGGGGCCGCCCTGGGCTTCCTCGACCCGAGCCTCTACCGGATCTACCAGAGCGCCAACTACTCCAGCGATTTCCACGATATCAAGTCCGGATTCAACGGGTACTTCGCCGGAACGGGATGGGACCCGGTCACGGGGATTGGCACCCCCATCGTCGCGCCCCTCCTCTCGACGCTCACCGGGCGGACCCCGTCGCTCTCGCCCCCCGCGGTGTTCGTGTACGCCTCGCCCCGTTTCGGCCGGGCGCCGCTCACCGTCTCGTTCGCCGTGAACGTGAGCGGCGGGACCGGCTCCTACGCGGTCGAGGAGGTCAACTTCGGCGACGGGAACTCGAGCCCGGCGCGCGGCGTCGTGAACCACACCTACGAATCTCCCGGGGTGTACTCGGCCGCGGCCTTCGTCCTCGACTCCTCCGACAACGGCTCGAGCTCCCCGCCGGTCGCGATCGTCGTCGGCGGGGGCTCCGCGCTCGCGGTGTCGCTCGCCGCCTCGACTCAGAGCCCGGCCCGCGGAGCGTCGGTGACGTTCACGCTCGCTGCGACCGGAGGGACCGGGACGGTCGAGTACAACGTCTCGTTCGGCGACGGTACCTACTCCGACAATCAGACCGGACCGACGGTGACCCACGCCTACGCCTCCGACGGGGGATACTGCGCGGAGGCGGTGGCCCGCGACGCCCGCGACCCGCCGGACGGCGGCGCGAGCGCCCGGGTCTCGGTCTCCGTCGGCGGAGCGCCCTTCCCGGACTGCGAGAACGACACGGTCCCGGTCTCGATCACGCCGAACCCGTCTCCTCAGGTCCGTGACGCCGGGGTCGAGTTCGTGAACCTTTTCCAGGTCACCGGCGGCACGAACGGGCCCGACGGCCTCACCGGCTCCCTCGAATTCCGAGCGGCCGACCCGTACGTCGAGGCGTGCGGGTGCGCGATCTTCCGGACTCCCGGGAACTACCCGGTCACGGCGTGGTACAACGACACGGTCGACCAGGGCGCAACCGCGACGACCACGGTCGAGGTCGAACCGGCCCTCTCCGCGAGCTTCACCGCTTCTCAACTTGCCGGGGGGGCTCCGCTGACCGTCTACTTCAACGCCACCGTTCACGGAGGGTACCGCGCGAACGCCGACGCCACGGTCTGGACGCTCGGCAACGGGTCGACCGAGGTCGGGTCGTCCATCGAGGAGACGTTCCCGAGCGCGGGAGAGTATCTCGTCCTCGGCCATCTCGAGGACAGCGGTCACGGAAACGCGAGCGAGGCGTTTCTCCTCGACGTCCTCGCTCCGGGACCTACCATCCCCTACGGCATCTGCGGAACGGTCTCTCCCGCGACCGACCTCACCTCAGGAACGACGGTGACGTTCTACGCGAGCGACGTAGGACCGGGAGGAGAGCCGTTCCTGGAGTCCGAATGGGACCTCGGCGACGGGTTCGGCGGGTTCGTGGGAAGCTTCGACGCGGGGCTCCTGAACGAGACCTACTTCGGACCCCTGCCGACCGCCGACGGGAACGTGCTCCGGGTCGAGGTCGCGGCCGTCCTCGAGAACACCCAGGTCCTCGCCAACGCTTCGTTCTCGCTCCCGTCGTTCTTCGCGGTGGAGCCCGGCGGCGCCCTACCGCGCTCGCAGGCGCTCTTCCTCTCGAGCACCCTCGCGCCCACCGAAGGTCCCACTCCGTTCACGGCGAACGCCCT
>JASHTB010000017.1 GCA_030040775.1 Thermoplasmata archaeon
GAAAACCGCGCGCAAAATCCAAAAGCGGGTAGCGTTCCTGCGAGGTGGACCGGGGCGGGAGTTGGCGCCGCCTCAGGGCTGGGTCACCGGAGGATTGCCCTCGCCTGCCGTTCCGGGTTCGGTCCCGCTCTCGTAAGCCCTTCGTCTTCTTCCCGGACTTTGCCAAGAGACGCACCGCACTTCCCCCATGCCTTCACTTCCCCCGAAAGCGACGCCTCCTGAGGCCGTCGCGCGTCCGGCCGCCGAGCTCGGGCGCTGCCTTCGCAGTCTTCCGTTCCGCTTCCTGTACCGCTCGAGCATGGCCTCCATGCTCAGAGCCGCGATCTCCCTCGTCTCGGCGAGCTAGGTCGTCCATCACCCCGCCCACAGCGCCTTCGACATCACCTACCTTGGACTGACGGGAATTGCCCCCAGCCCGAGCGTCAAGGCGGTGGTCCCGAGCGAGGTGCTCGGCCGGACCCTATCCGTCGGGGACTTCGGTTCGTTCGCCTCCATTTTAGCAGGCCTAGTCGTCGGGGGACTGCGGACCGCGAGCTACGGAGTCGGGCAGGCTTACCTACGGGTCGGAGCGGGCATCCTGGTCAACAGCCTCATCCTGCCCTCGCTTCCGGATTTTCGGTCGTTCGGCCGCGGGTTAGGGATGGGGGGGAGCGGCCGATAGGCCGGCCTTATGGGCGGGAGGGGCCATGACGGGCCCCCATGGCAGCTTCCTCGCCTCCTCCCACCGTCCGTATTGTGAGCGGCGAACTGGAGACACGGAACGTGACCACTCGGCTCGTAATACCAACCTCGCTCCAGCCGACCTGGCCTCCGTTCCTTCGGGCCGGGGAGACGGTCGCGAGTCGGGCTCGGGAGTTCCCCGTGCACTTTCACGAGCACCACGAGGTTCTGACCTACGTGAGCGAGGGGTTCGCGTCGTATCAGTGGGAGGACCGACCGGCGGTAATCCTTGGGCCGGGCTCGGCCCGGCTGCTCTCGACCGGTGCGCGGGTGACGCATCGAATGAGCCCGGCCCGCAAAGGTCCGGTCCGATGGTTCAGCCTGGTCGTGGGAGCTCCCGACCTGAGCTCCGAGGAACCGGTGGTTCAGGTATCGGACCCGCCGCTGACCCCGCTGGCGGAAGAGAACGCGTTCGTTCGACTGTTGGTCGGGGCCGGAGCCCCGATGAGCTCTCGCGCGGGTCTCGAATGCCAGGAGATCACGTTCCTAGAGGCCAGCACCTCCTTCCGACCGGTCGGCCACCGCCGACGGGGCTTGGTCTACGCGTTGACCGGCCGAGCCACCGTGGACGGGAAGCCGCTCGATGCAGGAGAAGCCGCGCTCATCGACGGGGCGTCCGGGTTTTCGGTTCAGGGTACGCAAGGCACCCGAGTCGTCGTCGCCACGGCTCCCCGAAAGACGCCGGCCTAGGCCGTTCGAGTCCCGGGCCTGCGGCAGGGCCGAACCTGCGCCCGCCTCGGAGCTCGAGGGAGCCCGCCGGGTTCTTCGCGTTGAGGGAGAACAGGGTCCCCAACGGAAGTCTACCGAGGTTGGCGTAAAGAGTAGCTGACGAACCATTCAAGTCGGGCCCTCGGCTCCCAAAGGAGAAGCCGGAGGTGGGCAATACGCCCGAAGGCGTCGCACCGGGCGCGGGCCTCGACGGCGATGCGGTCGAGGGTCCGGCCCGATTGCGTGACGGTCAGGTCGTCACGATCCGGAGGATGACTGCGGACGACCGGCCGCTCCTGGAGGAGTTCCTCTCGCGCCTCTCGGATAACTCCCTCGCCGGGCGGTTCTTCGTCCCGGTCCCGCGGGCGACCGCGTTCGTCGAGCTGTGGTGCGGAATAGCTTCGACCGATCGATGCGCGTTGCTCCTGCTCACGACGGAAGGCGGCCGACCCTCGGTCGTGGCCCACGCCGAGTACGTACGGGATGGAATCCGGGCCCCGAGTGCGGAGGTTGCTTTTCTCGTAGAGGACGACTATCACGGCCGGGGATGCGCGACCGTTCTGCTCTGGCGGTTAGCCCGGGCGGCCCGTGCGGCCGGGGTCCGAGGGTTCCATGCTACCGTCCTGATGCGGAACGAGGCGATGCTGGAAGTGTTTCGCAGGTGCGGCTACCCCGCGGAGGAGTGGTGGGGGCCTGACGCGGTCCAGGTGACGATGTCGATCGCAGAGCTTCCCGAGCCGACGTTTCTGGAACCGCCCCCCGGGGTCGCGCCCGCCTAGGGGGTTTCTCTCTCGCTCGAGGAGTGAAGGCGTTACCGAGCCCCGTCACGGTTACTGGCGCCTTATCTCGCCGGCCTCCGTCCACCGAGTGTAGGGCAGGTCAAGATCTACTCTAACGAGAACGGACCGAGGGTCGGGCGGGTCGATGGCAGGTTCAGTGTGGCCGTTTGCCGGTGCGGGCGGTCCTCGAACCGAGGTGCGATGGTGCCGACAGGAACGTAGGGTTCATGGCCTGGGCCATGAGCTACAGGTCTCGAGTTGACCCGTGCGGCCGCCCCGGGCGGCCAGCATAAAAGGCGCCCGGGCCTTTCCTCTGGGCCTTCATGATTCCCGGGATCGACCGCGACTATCCGATGACCCGACGTCAGGTGGCGATTCTCGTTGTGGGTCTCGCGGTCATGGCGGCGGTAGGAATCGCCCTCTTCGGTGGGTTCCTCCCCGGAATCCACCCGAACCTCTCGACCGACATCACCTCGATCCGGGGGATACAATACTACGACGAATTTAGCGCGCTTCACGATCCGCTCTTCTCCAACAGCACCAGCCCGTGGAACGTCTCGTTCCACAACGTGACCTTCGAGCTCTGGCTCACGAACTGGTACTCGGGCAGCGGAGGGGTCGTCCACGGCGTCGGCACGGAGCCCAACGGATCGGCCTACGCGTTCGTTCTCGGGACCGTCCTACCGAACGGGACGAGAGAACAGCTGTACCTGTCGCCGGACCTTGATTGGGGAGCGTGGTGGGCCGGCGGAATCGTGGGTGGATTTTGGGTACAGCTCTACGTTCGGACGTAGCGCAAAGAGCCGGCGACCGACTTCGGGGCCGTACCCGGCTTTTGTCGCCTTCTTCGTTGGACACAGGTATAAGAGGCGCCCCACAGGAACCGACCGGTCGAGGCCGACGTGCCCGCATTGGTCGTGGAGTGTCACCGATGCCGCGAGGAATTTTCGACCGGCGTCGAGGTGAGCGAGATGGGTATCCGCGGGTACCTTGGTGACGGAGTGATCCGTCGTTGCCCCTTCTGCGGCATCGAGGAACCTTACTTCACCGCCGAACACCGTCTTCCCCGACCTCCGCATCGCGTACCCGACCGTCGAACGGCTTCCTGGGACCTCGCGACCCGACCGAGGTCGAACAGCCGCCGCGTTTGACCCGAGTTGGGCTGCGCCTGCCGTGGGAAGGGCGTTAACTCGATTTAACGGACAGAGCTTCCTCTGCCCAGGGCGATGGGGGAGGGACTATGCAGGCGCTCGGCACATGGAAGGGAGGTTTTGAAACCCAGATTGCGGACGACCATGCCCATTCGGTCACGGTCGACCTGCCGATCGACGAAGGGGGACGGAGCGCAGGACCCACCGGCCTCGACCTCGCGCTGCTGTCGCTCGCAGGCTGCATCTCCACCACCTTCGCGGTCATCGCCCGCAAGCGGCGGCTCGAGTTTCAAGGGATGGGCATCGCTCTCGAGAGTGAGCGACCCGAGGGCGCACCGACGATCACGCGCGTGCACGGCACCCTCCGGCTGCGGACGAAGGCCTCGCTCTCGGAGGTCGAAACGGCGCTCAGGCTTACGGTGAAGAGCTGCCCCGTCGGCGTGATCTTCGAAAAGGCAGGGATACCGGTCGAGGTGCGGCCGCTCATAGCTCCGGTCTCGACCGGGCCGGCCTAGATTGCCTCTCCGCGCTGACCGGGGGCGACTCGAGGGGTTCCGCCTGTCGCGCCCGGCTTAGTCCCGTCTACCGGCCCACCTGGCAGACCGCCTCCGCGGACCCGCCGCGTGAGCGGACGGCGTTCTCTTGAAGAACCCTCACGGTTCCTCTACCGCGCCGAGCGACCGATCGATGCGGGCCGACGAAGTGCCGGGACCATCCCGTCATGGGGTGGAGCGCGTGGAGGGCCTCGACGGGATCGGCTCCGACATGAGCCGGATCATCAGCATCAGCGACGGCGTCTTCGCCTTCTCGATGACCTTTCTCGTGATCGACCTCGTCCTTCCCCAGAAGCTCGCGTCGGGCTCCTATCCCAACCTCGCAGGCTATCTCGGAGGCGAGTGGCCCGCGATGGTGGTGTACGCCCTTTCGTTCTTCATCATCGCCACCTGGTGGAGCGGCCATCGACAGCTGTTCTCCCCGATCGTCCGGTACGACCGCACCCTGGTCGTCTTGAACAACCTGTTCCTGATGATCATCGCGGTCACTCCATTTCTGGTCGGGATCCTTTACTACTACGGCCCCGGAGCGACCTTCGGCGTCTCGTCGCCGAGCGCTCAGCTCGCCGTAGCGGTCTACGCTTCCGTCCAGGGAGTGGGCGGGTTGATCCTGCTGGGAGTCTGGAGGTACTCGACCAGGGACCACCGCCTGGTGCGGCCTTCGCTTCCGGCCGCGTGGATCCGGGCTACCGAACAGTCACGGCTCGCCGGCGTCGTGGTTTTCTTCGCCTCCGTACCCGTCGCCTTCGCCGCGCCCCTCGTCTCCGAGCTGATGTGGGTCCTAATGATCGTCGGTATCCGGCGGATCGTGAGACGCCCCCCGCCCGTTCCCGCGGGGACGACCGATGCGGGCCGAGCGTGGGACGATCGCTCGGAACCCTAGGGTACGGAGGACGTCAAGGGGGCCCGCGATCGCGCGAGCAGGTCCTCCACCTCGTCGTCGGAGACCTGGTCGAACTCCCGGTACCACTCCCCCACGGCGAAGAATACGGGCGGAGCGATCAACACGACCACCTCGTCCGCTTCTCGGGCAAGGCGAGAGACCGTGTCGGGAGGGGCGACGCCCACGGCGACGACCAACCGCCGGGGGCGGCGAGCTCGGACCGCTCGAACGGCCGCGAAGACGCTAGCCCCCGTCGCCATCCCGTCGTCCACGAGGATCACCACCTGGCCCGCGAGCTCGACCGGGGGTCTTCCTCCTCGGTAGGCCTCCGCTCGGCGGCGGATCTCGTCGAGCTCTCGGGCGATCGTCGGTTCGAGGTCCGAGGGGGAGAACCCTTCCTCGCGGACCCTACGTTCGTCGACGAACCGCGACCCGTCCTCGACCAGCGCGCCCAGACCGTACTCCGGGTTCCCTGGGGCGCCGATCTTTCGAACGATCAAGACCTCCAGCGGAACCCCGAGGCGTCGAGCGATCTCGTACCCCACCGGAACACCCCCTCGCGGAAGGGCCAGCACGACCGGACGGTCGCGGGCGTAGTGGGAGAGCCGAGAGGCAAGCTTCTCTCCGGCGTCCTTGCGATCTCGCAGTATGCCTGAGCTCAGGGGACGTTGCGCCGTAGTCGACAGACCCACCGGGCGGAAGGACCCCGCTCCGTTAAAAACCGCGTCGACCGCGGTTCACTCCGGGCGCGATAGCGGGGCGCTTCCCCCGGTCCCTAACGCCCTCGCTAGATCGACTCGAGCGCGACCTCTCGAGAGAGTATCCGGCGGGCATCCTCTCCGGGGTCTGTGGAGGTGGTAACATGCTCTCCGATGTGCTCCTCGTTCAGCTCGAGAATTCGACGATGGAGCCACTCGAACTCGTGAAAGACCAGCGGGTCCGAGAGGTTGGCCCTCGTTTGACCGATGAGGTCCATCGGGTTCCTCAGTGCCCAGTAGTAACTCTCCACCCAGGTGCCGAAGGCCTCCCAGACCAGGTCGTCGTCGAGAATCTTGCGATGGGTCAGGGTCCCGACGAGCTCGAAGAAGGTGACCACCTCGACGCTGGCGATGTCTTGGTGCGCCTGTCGGAGGAGCCGGTCCGCAAGGTGACGGCGGGCGGCGCGCATGCGGGCCGAGTCGAAACGCTCGCGCAGGTTCATGACCGCGTTCGCCGAGTTGAGTTCCTGATTCTGCCGGGTCTGCCAATACATCAGGATGAGGGTGCCGACCACGAGGACCCAGGTCCCGACGAGCGACCAGACCGCGATGTTGAACCAGTTGATCATGGCCGTCCCTTCGCGACTCCCGGATACGCGTGAACCGGCACGTCACCGCCCACGAGAACCTTTCGGTTGGCCCTGGGGACGGTCGGGTCTTTCCCGGAGGGCCTTGGCGGTCGTCTCCCGAGGGACTGACCCCGTCCTCCTGCTCGGGGAGCCGCCGCGACTCGAATCGACCCTCCGGATCGGACTCGGAAGCCCGGATGCCGAAGGGCTCTCTCGTTCGTGGAGGTCAGTTGACGGGACGCTTATCCTCAACCCGGCCAAAATCCCGCGAAGGAGAGGTGCGTGCATGCTCGAACTCAAGAGAGCTGACCTTGCGGGGCCCGGGATTGGGAACTACGCCGACCTCGAGAAGGTGTTGCCCACCGACTACCACTCCCTGCTCACGCCCCGGGAGACCCAGCGAGCGATCTACGCGGTGAAGGCCTACATCGAGGACCATCTGTGCCGGGAGCTGAACCTGATGATGGTCCAGGTCCCCCTCATCGTCACGGCTGAGAGCGGGGTGAACGACCTCCTCGACCGGGACGGCTCGCGCACGCCCATCCAGTTCCATATCTCGAACGACCACGACCAGCACCCGATCGACGCGCAGGTCGTCCAGGCGGCGACGAAGTGGAAACGAATGGCCCTCCGCGAGTTCGGGTTAGGGCCGGGCGAAGGGTTGATCACCGACATGCGGGCGGTGCGGAAGGACTACTTCCTCGACCACGACCACAGCGCCTACGTCGACCAGTGGGACTGGGAGAAGACGATCACCGAGGCCGACCGGAACCTCGACTACCTCAAGGCGACGGTCCGCAAGATCTGGAAGGTCATCCTCGGAGCTCAGGACCGAGCCCGGACCCTCTTCCCGCAGCTCCGCGACGCGAAGTACCCGGACCTTCCCGAGCAGATCCGGTTCGTTCACGCCGAGGATATCCTCGACCTGTACCCGGACCTACCGCGCAAGCAGCGAGAGACCGAACTGGTCCAGCGGTATCCGGCCGTCTTCATCGTCGGGATCGGCTGGCCGCTCAAGGACGGGTTGCCGCACGAGATGCGTGCGGCGGACTACGACGACTGGGTGACGGAGACCCGGTCGGAAGACGGACGGCCGATGCACGGTCTGAACGGCGACATCCTTGTCTGGAACCCGGTGACACGCCGTCGGCACGAGCTGATGTCGGGCGGCATCCGCGTCGTTCCCGAGACCCTCCGCCAGCAGCTCGAGATCTCCGGGCAGCTCGACTTCCTCCGTTTCCCCTACCACCAGGCGATCCTGAACGGAGAGATCCCCCTGAGCATCGGAGGGGGCATCGGCCAATCCCGCACGCAGATGCTCCTGCTCCGAAAGGCGCATCTCGGGGAGGTCAGCGTCACGGTCTGGCCCAAGATCCTGAAGGAGATGGGCGAGCGGCACAACATTCACGTTCTGGAGTGAGCGACCGGCAAAGCTACCGTAACAGAACCGGCCAGTCCGGGCCTCATCACGGAGGGGCGCGTCGTGCCAGCGCCGCGAGGTCGGCCGGCACGCTGATCCCCTCGTGCATCGCCAGAGCGACCAGGTGTTTGCAGGGCAGCCGCTGGGCCCTTTTTCCCGCGATCGGTGCACGGGACCACCGGGTCGTCCACGCAGGGCACTCGCATCGCAGGGGGTCGAGCGAGACCCGGTACCGGCCGTTGGCGACCCAGCCGGTGGCGTCTCGCTCCAAAACAACCTCCTTCGCTCGCTCGATGATCCGTTCCATCACCAGGGCTCGATTCTCCTGACGCTCGGCGGCCTCGTGGAGACCCGTGTCGAGCGCCTCGCCGACCGCATGCCGGAGCTCGGGGTCCGGTTCGAACAGGCCCTCGAAACGAACCGAACGGAAGCGGGAGAGCAGCGGACGGAGGCCGGCGACCGACGACTCCGCCCGAGCGAAGTGGGGGTGAGACCCTCCGCTCAGCAAGGCGACGGCCCGAGGATCCGGCAGCCGGACCTCGAGGACCGGGCAGACGGCGACGGCTTCCCGGAGGCCGTAGCGCAACGCGGTGAGCTCGGAGAAAATCCGCGTCCGACCCCGATAGAGCGTGCGCGTCCGTACGGGCCCGGGGCCTGCTTCGGTGGTGAGACGCCATCCGAGGCCAGCGACATGGGTCGTGCTTTCCAGAAGCGCGGAGACCTCCAGCCGACACCCCTCGCGACGGGGGGCCTCCGCCGCGGGTCGGTCCCTGCCGAGGGGCTCCATGGAAGGCCTGACGGGGAGAGGAACAGATTGTGATTACTTCAGCAACCTCACCCGGGAATCACCCGGTCGGACTCCTCGGGCTCATGCGAATTCCGAGGGCCCACCAAGGGCCTAGGGACTGGGGAGGTTCTCCCCCGCGAAGACGAGGACCGAGAATCTACGCGTCGATGTCCGGAGATTCGCGCCCCGGGTGTTCCCCCCGGGCGAACGCCGCTTCGGCTTCGGCCCTCTTCCGGGCCATTTCGGCCCGCGACATCTTGACGCGCATCGAGAGCGACCAGTGGTGTCCGAACGGGTCGAGCAGGTGACCGTACCGCTCCCCCCAGAACCGATTCTCGAGGGGCATCGTCACCTTGGCCCCTGCAGCGACAGCCTGGTCCCAGACGGAGTCCACGTCCTTCGCGTAGAGGTGGATCGTGGCGGTCGTCGTGCCGACGGTGGCCGGGGAGGCGAGTCCCGAGCCCGGGAAGACGTCGGAGAGCATGAGGATGGAGGAGCCGAACTTCAAGCGCCCGTGAATGAGCTTTCCATCGGGCGTGGTCTCTCGTCGGAGCTCCCTAGCGCCGAACGCTTTCTTGTAGAACTCCAGGGCCGCGACGCCATCGCTCACCGCGAGGTAAGGGATCAGCGTCGGGTAGCCCGGAGGGATAGGCGAGAGCGCCCGGGGGTGGGAGCCGGACTTACTCCGCCGCTTCTTCGCTCGAGGCATTGCCAGTCGTTCCCCTAGGATGGCCCGCTACATAATGCCGGGCGCTACCGGAGCCAATCCGGTCAACCGGTGTGAGCCTTCGCATTGTGCTCTCGGAGAGCCGCGGCCGACAGGAACTGCTTCTGACACAGGGAACAGCGGATCTTGGCCGCGGGGGGACGAGAAGTACTTTCTTGGCCGGCGTGCGCTTCCGTCCGATGCTCGACGAGCGCATCCTCGGATCGGAAGACACGACCGCAGTCCGAGCAAACGGCCTCGACTTCGTCGTACTCGACGTACGGCATCGACCGACCCCCCCAGGGACGATATCGCCTCCCATCCCAAAAGGCAGTGGGATGACACCCGGAGCCCTCTCCGAGCCGCGAGATCAAGCCGCCGGGGGTTCCCCTACTGGATCAGCTTAAGGGTCTCCTCGAGCGTGGTCGCCGGCTTGATCTCGGTCGTGTTAAAGCCCCACCACTTCAGAAGGCTTGGCTCCATCGAGAACTTCAGGACCATGTCGAGGTTCACCGCGTCGAACACCTGGATGAAGAGATGCTCCGGGTTGACCGACCAGCTTCCGATGATCTTGATCCCGTACTTCTTAGCCGCCTCTGGGAGGGCGGCCATCGCCTCCAGAGCAATCTGACGGGTCTTTCCGTTGTTCATCGGGCAGCTTTCGGCCGTGTGACGCGAGATCATCACGAAGTGGGACATACATCGCCTCAAACCAGAACGGCAGAGGGGAGCAGAAAGCGCCGCTGTCAAACCGAGTTCACGGACGAGCCGTCCGGGAAGGCGTCCGGCCCCCGTACCGCCGTGCCGTCGAGGCCGAGGGCCGGTAGCTCATTTCGGGGTCAGCCTTAGGGAAGGGGACCGATGGCATCGGAAGTCGCCGAGCAGGTAGACCTCGAGTCCGGCGAGCGATGGCTCGGGGCATGGAGCGCGGAGCCGGCGCGAGCCGATGGCTCCTCCGGCCGGGTCGGCTGGCTCATCCTTACTTCCCGCCGCGTCGCGTTCTTCCAAAAACGAGGACTCCTCGGAGCAGGACGCCTCGAGAGACCTCCGCTCTTCTCGTGGCGGTTAGAACTCGTCCGTTCGCTTCAACCCCGCCGGTACGAGATGAAGATCGGGTACGGCGACCGGCTTGCGATCCCGGGGATCTCCGTCGACGACCAGGGGTTCCGCCTTTCTCGAGAGGCCTCCTCCGCCCGTGTTCTCGAGGAACTCCTCCAGGCTCGGCGCGCGAGGCGTTCGGAATTGAACCTGCCGCTCGACTAACGATTTCCGTACCGTCTTTCTTGTCCACCCTTCTCGGCCTCTCCCACCGTGTGGGGAGCGGGTCGGAACAGAGATCGTTACTCTGGCGACAACCGAGCGGCTTACCGAAATGACGTCTTCGAAGTGTCGTTCGTGACCGCCGGGGCTGACGTCCTGAGGACCCTTCGCGTCCAATCGAGCTCGAAGAACAGAGCGCCGGGTATCGGGTTGAACCGGTAGGGTGAGATTTCACGGAAGCCGACCTCACGATACAGTGCGATCGCCTCGGTCATGATCGGGACCGTGTCCAATCGCATCCGTTGGTATCCCAGCCGGCGCCCCTGGGCAACGACCCATTCCACGAGGGAGCGACCGATTCCTCTTCCGCGGAAATCCGGCCTCACGTACAGCCTCTTCATCTCGGCCGTCTCAGAATCCAGCGGCCGGAGGCCGACGCACCCCGCCGGCTTACCGTTACAATAGGCGACGATCAGGGCGCCCTTCGGCGGGGCGTACTCCCCGGGCAAGGTCTGGAGTTCGTGCTCGAAGTCCTGGAAATCGAGGGAAAATCCTAGACCGGAGGCATACTCGCGGAACAACCGGCCGACGAGGGCGACCTCCCTCCGGCTTCTGGGGACACGCAACCGAACGTCTCGACTGCGCCCCATAACGCTCTTCGATGCGCGGCCAAAGTATCAGGCTGCTCCCCGGACGGAGAGTTCGAGGCGGCAGGCTCGACACAGAGAATCCGATGAGCCCTCCCCTTCCCCCTGAGGCTCGCTCGGCGGACGGAGACCACCCCCTTCCTCCTCATCTGAACCGTTATCCCCAGGGTCGGGTTCTCGACCTCGTGGAAGAACGCGAGCAGGAACTGCTCACCGGGATGGGCAATTGCTACGAAGCGTGCGGGGAGGATTTCGAGGGTACGGTGGAGATGGTAGCTCACGCACGCCGTCGGACCGTGGACGACGTGAAGCAGACTCTTACCGCGATGCGGAGCAGGTACGGACAGGACCCCGATTACCAGCGATTGCGTCGGCGACTTCCCACGGATTTTCCTCTATGAGAGGGAGGGCTCACGGTCCGTGACGAAGTGCCCGGCGTGCCTGGTCGGTTTCGGACGCGGAGATTTCGGCGCCCTCGCGCATCACTTGGTCGACCGAGCCGACCAAAGCGACCACGACCACGTCCGATGGCTGAACCAGAACCTGACGCGCCGAAAGGCCGAGGCGGAAGCCCTCGTCCCGGGTCTTCGCGACCTGTTCTCCCTCGGGGACTCTGCCCTCTCGCGGTGGATCAAGACCCGGTTCATCGCGAAGTTCTACGGGAAGCCCCCACACCCCTTTGTGCTCGACCTCCAGCACCCTTCGAGGCCGACTCTGCTCGGGTACGTCGTCGAGCACCAGCACTTCCTGCGCCAGTGGGTACGATCCTGCGCGTTCATCATGGCGAGAACAGACCGGGAGGAGGTAGTCCATTACGAGCTCGACAACCTGACGACGGAGTTCGGCGGCTTCGGACCGAACCGTCCGTCGCACTACGAACTCCTGCTCCGAATGGGGGAGAGCCTTGGCGTCGACCGGTCGGTGGTGCTCTCTACTCCTCCGCTCCCGGCGACGCGGCGCTCGATCGAAGAGTGGAACGAGATGGCGACCCAGGAGCACTGGGTCTCGGTCCTGGCCGCGATGCACTCGCTCGAACTCATCGCCAATCGGAATCTCGTCCAAGAGGGGGCGTCGATTTCGTACTTCGACCCTTCGATCCTGACCGGGAACGCGATCACCCCGGCCTCCCAGGCATTCCTCCGGGAGGGATACGAAGCGGACGTCGGGCACTCGGACGAGGCGCTCGCGCTAGTCGACCGGTTCGCGAAAGAGCACGACGTAGCCGAGGAGGTCCAGGCGGTCTTCCTGCGGTCGATCGACCTTTTCGACGACTACCTATTGGCCCGACTGGAGCGGGCCCGAGATTTTGAAGCGTAACTACGATGGTTGCGCCCTCTGCAACTCGACCTGGGGGAGCGTCTTCGCCGAGGTCGAAGGCGAACGGATGTTCTTCTGCTGCGACCTATGCCTGGTCCAGTTTCGCAATCTCATCGAGCGGATCCGGCGCGAGACCGGCTGGACACGGATCGATTCGCTCGAAATCGCCGGAGACCGTCGGGGTCGGACCTGCCAAGCGACCTCGGGCGAGGCTCGCGCCGGGTTCCAGTTCTCGTTCACACCGGACGGAGCTCTGCTGCGTTTTGAGCGGGCATAGTCCGGGGTCGCGACGAGGGACCGTTGGTCGTTCGGGAGAGAACGCCTAACGGACAGGGAGAGCGAGTTCGGCCGCCGGGTCTCACCCGAGTCCTGCCCTACCTCGCCCAGCAGCCGTCGGTCCCCCTCGCCCTCCCACTAGAGACCGAGACTGGTACGGAGCATGTCGAATGCCTTCCGTCCCTGGTCCGAGGTGAACCGCACGGCGGGGGGTGGCTCGGTACGCTTCTCGTTGCTTCGTCCCGCGAGCAGCGCTTCGACAAGGGACTGGTGAGCCCACTGCACGATCACGGCCGGGGGCTCGATCGCGTCCGCTCTTACGGAAACCCGTCCTCTGCGGTCGACTCGAAGCACGGCGGACTCCGACTCGGTCTCAAACCTCCAGGACTGGGGGAACGCGTGAGAGAGCCCCTCCTTGCTCATCTCGCGTCGGTGGGTTCGTAAGCGCGCTTCGACCTCCCGCCCGGCGACGAGCAAGGCGTCGGCCAGCTGCCCCATCGCAACAAGACGGGTCGGTGAGCACTCTATTTCAGTGCCCCGTCAAGCCGGCCGAACGTGGGGGTCCTCGGCGCTACCCAGCCCCCGGCTGCGGGTCGGCCGGGGCCGAGGAGAGACGCGAGGCAGCCAGACGAAGACCTAGGAGCACCTCGCCGGAAACGACCCACATCCGACTGCGGAGTCCCTGCGCACCGAGGCCTCCCTCGCGGTAGCTCGGCTCGTCTCGCGCCACCGTACGGAACCCCCGGGAGCGAAACAGGGCGAGAGAAGCCTGATTCTCCTCCTCGGCCGCGGCGTATACGACCTTCACTCCCTCTCCGCGGAACCGGTCGAGCGCGTCGTCCAGGAGGCGACCCCCAACCCCTTCCCTCCGGTGAGAAGTTCCCACGGCGAGGTAGTACACGTATCCGACCTCGGGAACGAGTCGCTCGAGCATGGCGAAGCCGAGGACCGCCCCATCGCGGACGGCGGCCCGAACGGTCGAGACGCCCCGCAAGGTCCGTTTCGCGTGCCACCGGTAGATCCCGACAAACCCCTCCTTGAGGGTCGGTAGAACGCGTTCCCGAGCTTCGCCCTCAAGTTCGATGAGACGGACGGAAGAGGAGTCGGTTCCGGGCATGTTACCTTCTCCGGTGACGAAGTACGGATCCCGCCTCTTTGTAGGATACGAAACGCTTAGGGTTCTCGGACTTCTCTTCGACGGCGCCTTCAGGAGGACTCCGAGGGCGAGCGGAACGGGGGGAGGTAAAGTACCCCCTTCGGTCTGGAGCTCGAGCTTCCATGCCCTGCAGTCGGTGCGGAACCGAGATACCCTCCGGGGCGACCCAGTGCCCCGCGTGTGGGCTGCCCACGTCGGCACCGACCTCGGGAGGGACTCCCCCACGCGCGTCTACTAGCCCGATCGACCAGGCGATGGCTGAGGCACGCCGGGCGGCCAAGGACCTAGCTGCCGCCACCGCGAAGATTTCGAAACAGGTCGCCGGCATCGCGGGGTCGGCGGCGAAGGATCCGTCCGGTACCGCGAAGAAGGCGACGGCCCGGCTTAAGAAGGAGATCGACGAGGTCCTCAAGGACGTGTCCGAGACGCTGAAGAAAATCTAACGGTCGTCTCGGAGCGAATCGCGGGAAGGCCTCTCCTTCTCGAAGCCGGCCCCGTCGAAGCGAGGGTGCCCGGCGAGCTATCGTTTGCCTTCACGCCCGGATCGATTTGCTCACCGGCCTGCGAGGCAAATCGCCCCAGGTTCTGCCTCTCAACCAACCTCGGCCTTCCTAGCTTCGAGCCGTTCTCGGCCTGCATCGAACCCAAATAGTGCCTGCAAAGTGGGAATCGCCCGTCCGGAGGCGTACCGGTGTCGAAGCACGCGCGAATCGCAGTACGAATCGACCGTTCCGGTCCCACGAAGTTGCACCGCTTTGAGCGGTTCTTCCGAGGTTTCGGGGAGGTCGCCGCCGTTCGAAATCTGTTCGGAAGGAAGACGGACCAAGTGCTGCGGGACCTCAGGGTCGAGTTCTTCTCAGCCAAGTTCGGCTACATGGGGACGAGCGATATCGATGGACACTTGCTCATCAGCACCCATCATCTCCAGCACGCCCCGCTCCGCACCCTCTACCTCGACCTGGTCCACGAACTCTGCCATGTCAACCAGTTCCGGCGTGGAAAGCGTCTGTTCTACCCCCGGTTGAGCTACGTCGACGCACCCTCGGAGATCGAGGCGTACCGGTTCACCGTAGAGGAAGGGCAACGAATCGGAATGACCGACCGAGAACTCATCGACTATCTTCGGGTCGAGTGGATCACCGAGAAGGAGCTCCTGCGGCTGGCACGACGCATGGGCCTGAGCGCGCGAAGCCCGAAGGGAAAGGCCCACCGGGCTCGCCTTCGACGATAGTCCGCGCGGGCCCGGGGTCGTTTCATGCCGGGGGACAGCTCGCCCCCGAAGACGACCGTCGCCCTCGCTACACCGTCAGCTATCGGCGGCTTGGTCGGATGCGGTGCGAGCACGGACCGAAGGGCTGACCGAGACCGGGAAGTTCACGGAGCTCGCGAGGAAGCACCTTCGGTGGGCTTCCTCGTGGAGGGCCGCTGCCTTCTCGGGACTCCCCCCTTCGATCGTCACCGTGGGCCGAAGCGATACGCCCGTGAATCGTCCCGACCCGTCCGGGGCAAGTTCCAGCGTGCCCTCGGCGTCGTCCTCGTACGTCATCACCACCACGTCCGCGTTCGCACAGAGGTGGAGGTACCAGAGCATATGGCAGGACGAAAGGGAGGCGACCAAGAGTTCTTCCGGATTGTACCGACCCGGGTCGCCGAGGAACGCCGGGTCCGACGACCCCAGAAGCGGAGGCTTCCCTTCGAAACGGACGAGATGGTCACGTCCGTAGGCACGGTAGCTTTCGGTTCCCTTTCCCCGATTTCCCGTCCACTGGACGACCGCGCGATATCGATGAATCGGTGGCATAGTCCCCTATCGACTCCCCGCCCGCTGGACCCACGGTCAGCGACGAGAGCGTATCTCGGTTATCGGGCCCTGGGCATCGGCGGGGCGTACCGAACTATGAGTAACCTCGCCGCTCACTTCAGAGCTTCCTTCCGAGCGGCGAAGAAATCTCTCGACGGACTCAACGGGGCAAGCAGGTCAGAGTCGACCTCGGGTCGTCCCCGCAACACCCACGAGGCGAGGTTTCGGGCGACACCCGGCCCGAGCATGAACCCCTGACCGCACATCCCTACCCCGAGCAGGAATCCCGACCGGTTCGGGGCCCATCCGACGATGGGGATCCCGTCGGGGGTCATCGGGTAGAGCCCGCGCCATACGCGACGGACCATCAGGTTCTTCAGCCGCGGGATGACCTCCACCAGACGGGCCGCGACGGTCGGCATGAACTCGACCGTAGAAGTGCGATTCTCCCCGTAGAACGGCGGTTTCGGCGTGTAGCAGAAGATGACCTGACCGTCGGAGTCCTGCCCGAAGTATAGGTTGATCGTCCTGCCCTCGGGCCCGGGCCGAAGGTCCACGACGAGTGGATTGAGAAACTCCCGGACCGGGGCAGAGATTCCGGCTTCGTGGCTCTCGGGGAGGATAGGGATCGTCACTCCGGCCATCGCGCAAATCCGAGCCGCCCCGACCCCGGCGGCGTTGACGACGACGGAGGCCCGGTACTCTCCCTGATCCGTCCGTACCCCGACCACCGCACTCCCCTCGAGGACGAGCGAGCGGACCGTCTCTCCGAAGCGGTAGACCGCGCCGCGCCGTCCGGCCTCGCGGGTGAACGACTCGGACGCCTTGAGCGGGCTCACCTGACCGTCGTCGGGCGAGTACGAACCTCCCCTGAGACCCGCTCGATTGATTCCGGTCACCCGATTCGAGATACCCTCTGCGTCGAGCCAGTCGATGGAGAGGCGGAACTGCCTCTGAACGGAGAGGAGCCCCTGGAGCGTCTCTTCGACCTTCTCGTCGAACGCGGGGAAGCAGTAGCCTCCCTTCTTCCATCCGATGTCGGTCCCGGTCGCATCCCTCCACCCGGCAAAGACCTCCAGGCTCAGCTGGCCGAGCCGGATCTTGGCCGGATCCGAGTGGCTCGCCCTCACCCCTCCGATCGCGGCCTTGTTCTGTCCCTGTCCCGAGGAGGAGAGCTCGTCCAGCACCAACACGCGCAAGCCTTCGCGGGCGAGAAAGTAGGCCGTCGGGTTTCCGACCGACCCGGCGCCGATGACGATGGCGTCAAACTCCGCTGGCTGCGTCACCTTCCTCCACGAACGACCGAAGAGGCACTTCCTCGACGAACGGACGGTGGACCGGAGGCGTGACGGCCCGAGGGTCGACACCGAGCTCCCGGAAGACCCGAAGGGTCAGTTCGGTGCACGTCTTTCCTCCGCAGGGTCCCATACCACACCGAAGGGCCGCCTTCACGGCGTTGACATCCCGGGTGCCCGTGGCTCGGATGTAGTCCGCGACCGTTGCTCGAGAGACGCGCTCGCACCGACAGACCACGATGTCGCTCTCCCGGTTGGGCGCTACTCCTTCGGGATGTGCCGGAGCTTCGGGGACCCGAACGCGGACCCCCGCGACCCGGTCCGCCTCGCCCGCGGGGACTTCCAGTACGAGAAGCCGGCGCCGGCCGAGAGATTTCCCTGAGAGGGTTCGTAGCACCCGGCCGGTACCCACCACCTCCCCTTCCGCACCGGTCGTGGTCAGGACCTGTCCCGGAGCCGCGAGCTCCTCGGGCATCTCCCACGGGACCGTGACCTTCGCTCGCGCCCCCGACTTATCGTAGCGGCGGTCGACTAAGGTGATCGCAAGTCCCGGACAGACGATGAGACACTTCAGGCAGCCGACGCAGTCACCCACGAGCTTCGGCCGACCGAGGATGTTTCCCTCGGGGATCTTGATGCTGTCCTTCACGCAGCACTGCGTGCACGGATTGCACGGGATCTCCTGGTCGCATCGGATGACCGGGTAGACCGCCATGCCCGAAGGGACCGGATACGCACCGAGCACGGGACCCGGGTGCGAACCGAGGACCTCTTTGAGGGCCTGCCACCGTTCTGGAACCTCGACCGGGTAGCCGAGATCCCGCAGAATCGTCCGCGCCGCAATCTTGCCCGAGAACATCGCGGCCGAGGCCTCTGCGATCGTTTGGGCGTCTCCGGCCGCGTACGCGGGCAGGCCGATCCGACGCGCCTCCTCGTAGAGCTCGCTGACCGAGGAGAGGCCGACGGCGATGAGTACTGTATCGACGGCGAACGCGAGTTCCGTTCCTGGGATCGGGCGAAGCGTTTCGTCCACCCGTGCCAGGAGGACGCGCTCTACCCGGTCTTTCCCCTCCGCCCGAAGGACCGTGTGCGAAGTGTAGACGGGAACCCCGAGGCGAAGGATCTTGTCTCGATGCACCTTGTATCCACCGCACTCGGGCATCGCCTCGACGACGGCGACTACATCGATCCCGGCCTGGAGAGCCTGGTAGGCGACGATCAGGCCTACGTTTCCTCCACCGACGATGAGGAGCCGACGGGACGGCTTCACCAGGTCTCGATGGACGAGCGTCTGGAAGGCACCGGCTCCGTAGACCCCGGGTAGGTCCGCGCCCGGAAAGGCGAGCATCTTCTCCCGGGCGCCGGCGGCCACCAGGAAGCGCTTCGGACGGACGACCGTGAACTTGCCCTGCCTCTCTACCCCGATAGACCCCCCGTCGAAGACCCCCACCACGGGAGAGGCGGTCCAGAGGTCGACGGTGGCCTGCCCGCGAGCCTCGTCTTCCAGCGTTCGCGCGATGGCGGTTCCCCGCTGTCCTGCGTAGCAATCGTCGACCGACCCGAAGAAATTGTGCGTCTGCAGGGTGAGCTTGCCACCGAGAGTGGGCCGGTCGTCGCACAGGACCACTCGGGCTCCGTGCGAGCCGAGTTCGATGGCGGCGGCGAGTCCTGCCGGACCTCCGCCGACGATCAGGACGTCGGTTTCCACCTCGAGGAGACGCGGACGGACCGACCACGGCCAGTCCTCGGGCGGTAGCGGGGGCGCCCCCCTCAGCGTTTCGACCTTCATCCCCGCGCGGACCGGAGTCATACACGCCTTCACCCCGAGCCCGTCCGCGAGGACCAGACATTGACCGCACTGGCCGTTGGCGCAGAAGATGCCCTGAGGAGCGTCGTCCTTCGGGTGACGGCTCAACACGCGGACTCCGTTCGCGAGGAGGGCGGAGGAGATCACCTCCGACCGCCGGGCGGAGAGAGTCGTTCCGTCGAACGTGAACTCTACGAGGTCGGGCGAGGGCGGTATCTCGAGAACCGGATGTCGTTC
>JASHTB010000018.1 GCA_030040775.1 Thermoplasmata archaeon
CGAGAGAAAGGCAAAACACGCCACGCAGTAGATGTCGGCCAAGAGACCGCTTTCCGGCGATTCATCCAGGAACCCCTGCATCAGCTGGGGCGATTCCCGGTCCTCGTCCGCCCGGACGGCCGCCGGCTGGAAGGCATCCGGGGTTCCCCCCGAAAAATCTGAACCGCTTCCTTACGGACTAGTCTACCTGCGCGCGAAGTCCGGTTGGCCGTCCCTCGGTCCGCTTCTCCCGCGACCCGGCCGGCCGGACGCATCGAGGAAATCTCTTTAATGCGCGTCCGCGGCTGCCCTTGGCGAAGGCCGATGTTCCGTTCGATCGGCTTCTCGCTTCGTCGTCAGGGACCGACCCCGTCCCTCCTGGCGGTCCTGGCGGCGTTGATGCTCGTACCCGTGGGCGCGACCCCGGTCGCCGCCCACGCCCAACCTTCGGCCGAGCCCGAGGTGAAAACCCCCGACGCGCTCCTCTCCCACCTACCCTCGGGGCCGGTTCCGTTGCCGCCGACCCACATCCATCCGCTCGGGGTCGTTGTGCCCGGCGTCGTCGACCCCACGGCGGGCTACAGCGCGGAGCCCGCGCCGATGGGGCTCGGAGACTTCGGCGTCGGTGAGGACGGAGCACCGTACACCTACGGCACCTCCGAATTTCTCGGGAACTTCTCCTGGACGAGTCTCAACATCACCTACGGAGGCGACAGCCAGTTCACCGACCAGCTGAACGTGGTGCTCGAGTTTGTACAAGATTCGGTCACCTACGCGTATTGGATTCAGGACGTCGCGTTCTTGGACAGCAGTACGGGAGAGCTTACCTTCGAAAACAACATCTGGAACTTCTCCTCCCCTAGTTATTGCCTATCGAACTCCGCCGTCAGCGGAAACGGAACCGTCTACCCGTACGGCGGGGGATGCGAGGGCTACTACGCCGTCGGGGCCTCCACCCAGCCGGGGGCGGACGAATTCATGCCGTCCCCGGGAGGTTTCTCCCTAGAGGCTCGGTCCTACCTCGCGGCCGGCGGCCAGCCCGAGGTGGCGTTCGAGTACTGGGACGGGGTCACTTCCTGGGAGGTCACCTACGACAACGTCGTGTTCCCTTGGGCGCGGGCGGTCTCCGTCGACAACGGATTCTACGTCGACGGAAACGCGACGGCTCCGAGCGGAAATTTCTACGATGCCGAGCTCGCCCTGGGGGGCCCGGGAGGAGGCGCGACCACGCTCGCGGAGAGCCAGACCGACGCGACCACCCAGCTGCTGTACTGGAACGGACACAACCTCGAGGCCCCGCGCTCCGTCTGGAACTTCGGCAGTGACACCGCCGAGACGATCGGCAACGTGCAATCGATCTTCTCCCACGACCGGTCCGGAATTCCCCTCACGGCGCAACTGAACGGCACCGCGCAGAACGCGACCCCTGCCCAGGCGTACGACCAGGGCCGTGTCGGCGTGCTCGCGGTCTCGGCCCCGAGCCTGGCCAGCGGCACGGTCGCAGTGAGCGGCTCGTCGTGGGCGTTCCAGGCCGGCACGGCGAACCTTACCCTGGTCCCGGGCCTCTACGAAGTGTGGGTCAATTCTAGCTCCGACTACGACCTCGGTCTGTGCGGGGTGAGCGGGGGCGCGACGACGGCCGTCGCCGTCCCGGGAACGTGTCCGCTTTCCGTGACCACGCCGTCCGCCAGCCCCTCGAGCGTGGATGTCGGTCAGACCGTGGTCTTCTCGACCCTGCTCGACGGCGGCGGTTCCGGTGGAGACACGTTCGACTGGAGCGCCCTCGCTTCGGACCTGGGCTGCCTGAGCTCCACGACCACTTCGGTCACCTGTCAGCCGACCGTTGCCGGGACCTACTCGGTCGAGGTCACCGTCACGGACTCCCACGGGGATTCGGCCACGAGCGGCACCCTAGAATACACCGTCGACTCGGACCCCTCGGTCGGTACTCCGACCGCTGCTCCTTCGACCGTCGAGACGGGCGCGGAGGTCACCTTCTCGGTCTCGGCTTCGGGGGGTTCGGGGGGCTACTCGTACGGTTGGGCGAACCTCCCGGCGCCGTGCAGTGGGACCGACACAGCCTCCCCGGTGTGTTACCCTTCCGCCTCGGGGACGTATGCGGTGGCGACGAGTGTCACCGATTCCAACGGGTTCAAAGTGACCAGTGCGGCCCTCGATTACTCGGTGGCCCCCGGGCCGTCCGTGTCGACTCCGACGGCCACGCCGTCGGCCGCGGTCGACGTGGGGCAGACAGTGGACCTGTCGGCGACCGTGTCCGGAGGCGTGGGTCCGTACTCGTATGCGTGGAACAACCTTCCGGCGGGTTGCCCGTCGACCGACTCCGATTCGATCGGTTGCACCCCGACGTCGGCCGGAACCTTCTCGATTACCGTCACCGTCACCGACTCCCTCGGTGGCGAGGTCACGAGCTCGCCTCTCGACCTCACGGTGGACCCCGCGCTCATGCTCGGCTCCGTCTCCGCTTCCCCTCCGCGCGTCGACCTCGACCAGAACGTGACGTTTACGGCTCAGGAGGTTTCGGGAGGGCTCGGCCCGTACGGTTACGCTTGGTCGAACCTACCTCTCGGTTGCGTGAACTCGGGAGAGGCGACGCTCACCTGCGCCCCGACCTCGACCGGCAGTTTCGAACCGAACGTGACCGTCCGCGATGCGAACGGTGAAGAGGTGACCCGGGACACGAACGTCACCGTCGTCTCTGACCCGTCTGTGTCGTCGGTAGCGGCGTCCCGGTCGAGCGTGGACGTGGGGCAGACGGTCGTGTTCTCCGCGGAGGGAGTCACCGGCGGCGTCGGTGTCGATTCGTTCGCCTGGGCGAACCTCCCCTCCGGTTGCGCCTCGGCCAATCGGAGCAGCCTCTCGTGCACGCCTGCGGGCGCGGGCAGTTTCTCGGTGACCGTCCGCCTGACCGACCAAGACCACGTCTCGGCGTCGGCCAGCCGGGACTACGTCGTGTTCTCCCCTCCGGCCGTCGGTCCTCCGACCTCCTCTTCGTCGAACGTCGGCGTCGGGCAATCGGTCACGTTCACTGCCGGCGCGACCCTCGGGTCGGGAGGTTTCACGTTCGCCTGGTTGGGCTTACCGCGCGGCTGCGCCTCGACGAACACGTCGACCGTGACCTGTACCCCCGACGTCAGCGGGACGTACGTCGTCGCGGTGACCGTTACGGATTCGAACGGAGCGTCTACCACCAGCCCGGGACTCTCGGTCGTCGTGCACCCTTCGGCTTCGTCCCCTCCGACGATTGAAGAGTATGCGGCCGTCATCGGTGGCCTTGCAGCGGCGTGGGTAGTGGTGGTTTGGTTGGTCCTCCTTGGACTTCGGCGGAAGCCTCCTGCTCCGCCGGCCCGACCGTAGGCCCGACGCATCTTCCCGCCCCCGTGGCCGGAACCAGCCCGAACCCGCGGGCTCGCTCCGGGGCTCTAGGATTCTCTCCCCTTCGGCGAATCCCTGGGCCAGAGCCGTCGTGCGGCGATCTGCAACATCACCTCGGAGGGGCCGTGGGCGATCCGCCCGCTGCGGACGTCCCGGAACCTCTGTTCGTGCGGTAGGTCCCGGGAGTAGCCCCGTCCCCCGTGGAACTGGATTGCGTGGTCGAGCGTCCGGAGCGCCGCCTCGACGGCCATCCACTTCGCGAGCGCGGCCTCGGCCTCCACTTCCTCTCCCTTTTCCAGGCGGGTGAGGACGTGCTCCGAGTAGAGCCACGCCGCGTCGAGCTGCGCCTCATCCTCCGCGAGGGGGAACGCGACCGCCTCCTGCGCCGCGAGAGGTCTTCCGAACGCGCTGCGCCTGCCCACGTAGGCGACCGTCTCTTCCCACGAGGCACGCGCCACCCCCAGGTAGATCGCGGCCAAGAGCGCCCGTTCCCGGGTCAACTCACTGCGAACGTACTGGAACCCCTCGCCCTCCCGACCGATCCGGTACCGCTCGGGCAGCTTCACCCGGTCGTATCGAACGGTGCCGCGTCGCATCCATCGCTCGCCGAGGTCGCCCGAGGAGAGCGTGCGAGAGATCCCCGGGAGCTCCTGCGGGACCAGGAACGCCGTGATCCCCTGGCGAAGCTCGACCGCTGGCACGCGGGCGTAGACGATCGCCGCGTCGGCATCGAGCGCGAAGGCGACCTCGCTCTTCTCCCCGGTAAGAAGATAGTAGCCCCCTTCCGGGCGGGCCTCCATCGCGAGCGCCGCGGCGTCCGACCCCGCGGTCGGCTCGGTGATCTGGTTCCCCACCAAGCGTTCGCCTCGCACGAGAGGACGGTACCACTCGTCGATCAACTCGGGGGAACCGTGCTCGGCCAGGACCGAGGAGAACTCCGGCTGGATCGAGAGCTTCGCGAACGTGGTACCCGCGAGCCGGCCCAGGTGGAATAGGACGACCGCAGCCCTCGGCAGCGGAAGTCCTCGCCCTCCGAGTTCCCGAGGGGTCCTGAGCCCGAGGAGCCGAGCCTCGCCGAGAGCCCGGAACTCGGTGCGAGGGAACTCCGGGCTGCCGTCCAGCTCACGGTACCGGCGACCGAGGGCAAGACGTTCTGCGACTTCCCGGACCTCCTCCACCACCGGGTCGTCCGGAAGCGGAGGGAACCGGGGCATCTAGAGATGCTCCTTCACAAAGAACGGGTCCGAGCGTCCCGGCGGACCCTGGGGAGGGTCCTCTCCGATCACGCCGCTGCGCCGCAACTCGGCGACCCGTTCGCGGGAGTAGCCGAGGAGGTCGACGAATACGGACTCGTTGTCCTGGCCGAGCCACGGGGCTCCGCGCCAGACCCCCCCGGGGGTCGTCGAGAACTTCGGCGCGACGCCCGCCCCCTTCACTCTTCCCGCCACCGGGTCGGTCCACTCCAGGAACATCTCGCGGGCCCGGTAGTGGGGGTCGCGGGCGATGTCGGAGATGTCGAAGACGCGGGAGATGGCCACGTCGTGTTCCTGACCCAGCAGCTCGAGCTCGGCCCGGGTGCGCGGGCGGCAGAACGCCGCGATCGCCCGGTCGACCGGCTCCCGATGGGCGAGCCGGTAGTCCCGGTCGTCGAACGCGGGGTCGGCGAATCCGATCAGCTCTTTGAGACGACTCCAGGACTCTTGTGTTGGGGCCGCCACGACGACCCATCCGTCCCGGGCGCGGTGCACGTCGTACGGGTGCAACCGCTGGTGCGCCGACCCGTACCGGGCCCGCACGACGCCTCGCATGAAGTAGTCGAGGGCCAGGTTCTCGAGAAGGACGAAGAACATCTCGTACTGGGCGACGTCCACCGACTGGCCGCGACCGGTCCTTTGCGCGTGGACGTAGCCCATCAGCCCGGCGGTCGCCGAGGCGAGGCCGGTGACGGTGTCGTTGAGCGCGGTGCCCGCCCGCATCGGTGGCTCGGGGTCCGGGTTCCCCTGGAGGGAGAGGTAGCCGCTGTAGGCCTGGGCCGTGAGGTCGTACGACGGCGCCGTGATGCGCATCGGTTCCCCGGTCTGGCCGTGGCCCGAGACGTGGACGATCGTAAGGCGCGGGTTGGCGCCCCAGGCGGTGTCGTCCCCGAGGCCGAGCCGGTCGTAGGTCCCCGGCCGAGACGACTCGATCCAGATGTCGGCGTGGCGGAGGAGGTCGAGAAAGACCTCCTTTCCTTCGGGCCGCCGTACATCGAGGCCGACCGAGAGCTTGTTCCGGGAGTACTGAACCCAGGACTCCGAGATTCCGTTTCCCGCCGCGTCGCCGGGAAGCAGCGGTCGGAGCGTGCGGGTCGGGTCCGCGTACGGCGGCTCGAACGGGGGCCCTTCGACGTGGATCACTTCTGCGCCGAACTCCCCGAGGTACGTCGCGGCCCAGGGACCCGCGACGAACCGGCCGGAGTCGATGACTCGGACGCCACGGAGCGGCCCGAACTCGGGGACGAGCCCTTTCGTTGGAGGGGACGACGACACACCGGTCGACCGAGCCTCGTCCGATAAACGCCGAGGTTCAGCACGAAACCTCGCGGACCAAATACCGTTCGCCTCTCGCCGAGTCGATGACCGAGGCTCCTTGGGACCGGTATGAAGGGGCGAAGTTCCGCGATGAGCTCACGAAGTACAAGATGGCGAACCATCCGTTCAAGACCCATCCGTTCTTCTCGCGGCTCGAGAAAGGGGAGGTCCCGCTCCCGGTCGTGAGAGCCTGGGTCAAACAGTTCTACCCGTGGCTCGCCTCGGTGCCCATCGCCATGGCGGAGCGGTTCTCCAACTGCTCCTGGGAGCCGGCGAACGACCCGTACCGCCGGATGATCCTCGACCAGCTGGTCGAGGAGGCCGGAGACCCGAAGGGTAAGTCGACCGGGCACCCGGAGCTCTGGCTTCGCTTTTGCGAGGGGCTCGGCGTGCCCCGAGCCGAGGTCCAGTCCTCCCCGCTCCTTCCGAGCACGATGGTGGCGATCGACGACTTCCTCTATACGAACCGAGTGAACCCGTTCTACGTGTCGGCCGCCGGGTCGTCCGAGCCTCCGAACGTCGAGCTGTGCGCCCGGCTCCTGCCCGCGTTCCGCCGGCACTACCACGTCGACGAGGCCCACCTCGAGTACTACGCCCTCCACGTGACGGCCGACGTCGAGCACAGCGAATGGATCGGCCAGATCGTCGCGGGGTTCGCGTCGAGCCCCGGGGTCCGTAAGCAGATGTGGGAACAGATGCTCCGGGGTTTCTCCATCCACGCCCTTCTGGTCGACGGCGTGCTCGCGGCGACACAAGGGGCCACGGTCGCCGCGAAGGCTAAATAAGGAGAAGAAAGGTAGGTCGGGGCGATGGCAGGCCGGACCGGACCCCGCTATGGCTCATGCCCCGCGCGCCGGGCTGCCGCGACCTGGCTCTGGTGAACGGGAGGCGCCGGGAGGGCGCCGCCCCGACGTGCCCCGCACGGTCCCGGGTCTCGCCCTTTCGGAGTCTTCCCCTGTGAAAGAAGATCGAAGGAGGAACCGATGTACGGAAAGACGATCCGACTGAAGCGCCTGTTTCCCGACCCGGCCCACCGGCTGTTCTCGGTCCCGCTCGACCACCCCGTGTCGATGGGCCCTATCGACGGCCTCGAGGAGCTCGCCCCGCTCGCCACCGAGCTCCAGAACGGCGGCGCGGACATGCTCATCGTCACGAAGGGGGCGGTCCGGGAGGTGACGCCCGTGCTCGGTCCGACGACCCAGCTCGGGGTCCACGTCTCCGCGTCGACCAGCCTCGGGTCGACCTCGAACCTGAAGGTTCTGGTCGGAACGGCCGAAGAGGCGGTGAGCCTCGGAGCCGACCTCCTCTCGATCCAGGTCAACTTCGGCATTCCCGAGGAGCCCGAGATGCTGCGGGACCTCGGGGTGGCGGCGGACCAGTGCCGACAGCTCGGCTTACCCCTCCTGTGCATGGCCTACGTGAAGAAGACCGGCGGGGGGACGCCGGACGAGATACGGCACGCCGCCCGCGCCGCCGCGGACACCGGCGCCGACATCGTTAAGACGAGCTATCCGGGCTCGCGCGACGAGTTCGCGAAGCTCTGCCGGACGACGCCCGTCCCGGTACTGATCGGAGGCGGCGTACGGCTCGACCACGAAGAGGAGTTCCTGCGGATCGTGGCCGACAGCGTGGAGGCGGGAGGGGCCGGGATCTGCATCGGTCGCAACCTCTTCCAGCGGAGGCCGGTCGAGCCGCTCGCCCGACGCATCGCTTCGATCCTTCACGGGGAGAAGTAAGCGAGGGGCTCGTGGGTCGAGAACGCGTCCTCCTCGCACCGGTCGGGTCGGACGCGGAGCTGTTCGGGTCGATCGTTGAGCGCGCCCGCCGTCGAGGCTTTCGGCGCTTTGTACTCGAGGCGAAGACCGCGTTCGCCCCGGAGGAGGGCGAAGAGGTTCTCTGGCGGGACGGCGACCGCATCGTTCGAGGAGAGAACGACGCTCATCCGATCCCGATCGTGAAGGTCGGGAGCGAAGCCGAGCTCTCCGAGGCCGTCCGAGGGGCGCGCTCGGGCGAGGCCCTCGCGATCGAATGGGCGCACGACCGGGTGATACCGCTCGAGAACGCGATCGCCGCGCGCGGACGACGCTTCGAACTGTGGGCGTACGCCCGGACGGCGAGCGAAGTACCGGCCGCCCTCGGCGCCCTCGAGCACGGCGCAGACCAGGTGATCGTCGAGGTCCGCTCCCCTTCGGAGGTCGAAGCGCTCGAGGCCGCCGTCGAAGGGCCGCTTCCCGCCGGTCTTGACTGGGCGGTAGTACCGGTCAGCTCGGTTCGCCCGGTGGGTGTCGGCGACCGGGTGATCGTCGACACCACGTCGCTCCTGCGACCCGAGGAAGGACTCTTGGTCGGGAGCCATGCCGCGTTCCTGTTCCACGTCGCGAGCGAAGCGGTCGGTTCGCGCTTCAGCCGGCCCCGGCCCTTTCGCGTGAACGCCGGTTCGGCTCATTCCTACGTCCTCATGGCCGACGGGTCCACGCGATACCTATCGGAGCTCGGGCCGGGGGACGCGGTGCTCGTCGCCGAACCTCGTGGGCAAGCCCGTTCCGCGCGGGTCGGGCGGATCAAGATCGAGCGCCGGCCGCTCGACGCGGTCGAGGCCGACGTCGAGGGCCGGAAGCGGACCGTCTTCCTTCAGGAGGCGGAGACCGTCCGCCTCTCGGGAGAAGGGCGACGCATCGCCACGACGGAGCTCTCCGCCGGCCTTCGCGTCTACGGGATCCGCCTGCCCGAAGCTCGGCACCTCGGACAGGCGGTCCAGGAGACGATCGAGGAACGATGACTCTTCCCGCTGTCCCGGCGATCGTAGTCTCCCTACCGGCCCGCACGCTCGCAGAGGCACGGAGCCAGATTGCCGAGGCCGAAGCCCACGGGGCAGACCTCGCCGAGGTTCGGTTCGACCGGTTCGCGGCCCCCGAGCGCGACCTCGCCTCGACCCTCTTTCCGAGTCCGCTCCCTCTCGTGGCGACTCTTCGCTCGACGACGGAAGGGGGCGAGGGCCCCGACGACCCCCGCGAGCGGCACCGTCTCCTGGCCGAACTCGCCCGACTTCCGTTCCGCTGGATCGACGTCGAACTCGAGCGAGACCTCGCGGACTCTCTCCTCAGTCCGTCTTCGTCCTCCGGCCGCATCCTCTCTCTCCATCGGTCGACCACCGTCCGTCGCGCCGAGTGGTCCTCTCTCGTTCGAGAGCCTTCCCCGCCGGGGTCGGTGCGTAAAGTGGTCGTTCGCGCGGGCATCGGGGAACTCCTCCGAGAGCTCTTGCCCGAGCTCCCGCCGCCGGGGGAGAGTTCCACCGTGGCGTTGACGACCGGACCTTCCGGTCCCCTCTTCAGGGCCTGGTCTCGCCGCCTGGGCTTTCCGATGGTGTTCGCCTCGCTCCCGGAGCGGCGCGACGCTCCCCTGTCAAGAGCTGCGGTCGAGCCGAGCCAGATACCCGTCGACCGATTGAGGCCGTTCCTCTCGGCGGATGAGGGAGGCCCCCTCTTCGGCCTCGCCGGCCACCCGGTGTCCCACTCGTACAGTCCCGAGCTCCATTCTCGCTGGATGCGCCGATCGGGTAAGGTCGGTCTCTACGTCGCCCTCGACTTCGCCTCGGACGAGGAGTTCGTCGAGTCTCTCTCCCCGCTCTCCGAGCGCGGGTTCCGGGGACTCAACGTGACGCATCCGTTCAAGGTCATGGCCCTCGAGTCCGCGTCCGAGGTCGCTCCCGGGGCCGCGGCCTGCGGCGTCGCGAACTGCCTCACCCTACGCAGTGACGGGTCGGTCGAGGCCGAGAACACCGACCTCGCCGCCGTCCTCCGTCGTCTCGACGAGCTCCGCCGGTCGAGACGCTGGGACGGTCGCGAGGTCGCGGTGGTCGGCACCGGGGGCGCCGCCCGGGCGACCCTCGCCGCGGCGCGGACGCTCGGAGCGACGAGCTGGGTCTACGGACGAGACTCCGAACGGACCGCGTCCCTGGCGGGCGAGTTCGGTGCCCGAACCGACCCGGCCGATCCCCCGTCCCCCGCGGGATTGGTCGTGCACGCCACGACGGTCGGACGAGAAGGCGCGGGACCGCTCGACGTTCCGATCGGACGTCTGATCGGCCCAGGAACGTTCGTTCTCGACTGGGTCTACGACGCCGTGAACCCGACCGTCCGAGAGCAGGCCGAGAAACGCGGAGGCGTCTACGAGGACGGAACACGCCTCCTGGTCTACCAGGCCGCCGCAAGCTTCGGGGTGTGGTGGGGAGAGGAGCCGCCAGAGACGGAGGTTCGGCGGACGCTCGAGGAGGTCGGATGCGCGGCGTAGGACGGGCCTCCGCGGCGATCACGATCGTGAACGCGTTGTCGACCGGTCTCGGCTGCGCCTTGGGGATCGGACTCTACGCGCGCGCCGAGGTCACCGTCCGACTCACCCGTAAGCTTCACCGACCCACTCTCGAGATTCCACCCGAAGTCCGCACTCCGCTCGTGGAAGAGGCCCTACGCTCCGGGCTCAACCGATTCTTCCCGTCGGTCCCCTGCGACGCGTCCCTCGCGCTGACCTCGGAGATCCCGGTCGCCAAGGGACTCAAGAGCTCGAGCGCCGTCGCGTGCGCCGTCCTTTCGGCGGTAGGCCAGGCCGCGCGGGCGGACGTCCCGCCGATCGAGATCGCCCGGATTTCGGCCGACGTCTCGCGTCAGACCGGAGTGAGCGCGACGGGAGCGCTGGATGACGCCCTCGCGGGCCTCACTTCGGGATTTGTCGTCACCGACAACGAGCGGGGGACGCTCCTACGCGAGAGCCCGGCCGACCACGCTTGGGAGGTCGCCCTCTTCGTTCCGCCGACCCCGCATCGTCCTTCTCCAGAGTGGACCTCGGCGTTCCGCGCTCGCTCCGGCGAAGGAAGCCGGGCCGCCGACGAGGCCCGGGAGGGTCGTTGGTGGTCCGCGATGGACCGGAACACCGAGCTCGTGGAGAGCGTGATGGGCTACGATTACGCTGACCTTCGGGAGCGGTTACGCCAGGCCGGAGCGCTCGCCTCGGGCGTGAGCGGCCTCGGTCCGGCGCTCGCCTGCGTGGCGCCCCGCGAACGGGTGGCGGAGCTCCTCGAGCTGTTGCCGGCGGACGGAGGGGAACGGCTTCGCGTCGCACTCTCCGCTGCTTCGGACCTTCGGGCCGAGAGGTCACCGTGAGGGTGCGCATCGTCCGGCCCGGGGTGGCGGCGGGACGCCTCGTCGCGCCGCCGTCCAAGAGCTACACCCACCGCGCGCTCGTGGCGGGGCACCTCGCCCATCGGGTCTACCGAATCGACAACCCGCTCGACTCGAACGACACACGGGCCACCGCGGGGTCCATCTCCGTCCTAGGTTCTCGAGTTGAGAAAGCTCCGCGCTGCTGGAGTCTCCGACCCCGCTTTCCGAAGAGGACGGCGCGTCGTCTCGAAATCGACTGCGGGGAGTCGGGGACCACGCTCCGCTTCGCCACAGCACTCGCCGCCCGGGACGGCCGGCCGGTCACGTTCCTCGGCCAAGGTCGTCTACCGCGGCGCCCGATGCGTCCGCTCGTCTCGGCCCTGAGGGCCCTCGGCGCGAAGTACCGCGCGCTCTCGGCCGGCGCGAGCCTTCCCGCCGTCGTCCGCGGCCCGATCCACGGGGGAGCGGTCTCTGTCGATGCCTCCGAGAGCTCTCAGTTTGCCTCTGCTCTTCTGATGGTCCTCCCGACCCTTTCCGAAGATTCGTCGCTCACCCTCGTCGGGGACGTCGTCTCCCGCCCGTACCTCGACGCGACCCTCTCCGTCCTTCGCTTTCACAAAGTTCGCATCCGCCGCCGGGGGGATTGCTTCGAGATCCCGGGCAGACAGAGGTTCCAAGGGTCGGGATTCCCCATCCCGGGCGACGCCTCCTCAGCCGCGTACTTCTGGGTGGCGGCTGCGATCTCGGGCGGCGAAGTACGGGTGGACGGAATCTCTCGCCGATGGCCGCAGGCCGACCTTTCCGTGTTGCGGGTGCTGGACCTTGCCGGGGCCAACGTGAAGTCCACCGCGACCGGCGCCACCGTGAGCGCGGGCCACCTCCGTCCGTT
>JASHTB010000019.1 GCA_030040775.1 Thermoplasmata archaeon
ACGTCCCGCGATGCGAGCTCGAGGACGTGGGGCGCGTACTTCGACATGAACCGGTCGCCCGAGGCGTTGCGGAGGTAGCCGCCCTCCCCCCGCGCCCCTTCGGTGATGAGGATGCTCGACTCGAGCAGAGCGGTCGGATGGAACTGGACGAACTCCATGTCCTTGAGGAACGCCCCGGCGTCGTAGGCGGCCGCGACCCCGTCGCCGGTACAGCTGTGGGCGTTGGTCGTTCGGGCGTAAAGCCGACCTGCGGGGCCGGTGGCCAGGACGACCGCCTTCGCGGCGACCTCCTCGAATTCCCCTCGGCGCCGGTCGAGGGCGATCACCCCCTGGACCCGCCCGTCGTGGACGACCAGGCTCGTGACGTCCCACTCGGAGTAGAGCGTGAACCGCTCCGTCCCGAGGCGCTCCCAAATCCCCTGCAAGAGGGCGAGCCCGGTCCGGTCGGCCGCGTAGATCGTTCGGGGGAACGCCCCGCCGCCGAACGCACGACGGGCGAGCGAACCGTCGGGAGCGCGGCTGAAGATCGTCCCGAAGTGCTCCATCTCGACGACCGTCGGGCCGGCTTCCTGGCAGAAGAACTCGATCGCGTCCTGGTCCCCGAGGTAGTCGGAACCCTTCACCGTGTCGTAGATGTGGGTCTCGACCGAGTCCTCCGCGCCGACTGCCGCGTTGATCCCGCCCTGGGCCGCGCCCGAATGGGACCGGAGGGGATGGAGCTTCGAGACGAGGGCGACGTCGCGCCCCGCCTCGACCGCCGCGAGGGCCGCGCGTTGTCCCGCAAGGCCTGCTCCGACGACCACGACCTCGTGACGCAGCATCGCCAACCGTGCGGTCGAAACCGGGGTTCCTTTAATCGGTGTCGCGGGGGCCGACCGTTCGGACCCGCTCCGGCCGTCCGGGAAACCAGGACACGAGATGCGTTCGGGTTCCTCGGTGGTCTCTCGGTAATCGGTGCGTGAGCCGTTATATAGCGAGCCCCGGTCGGCCCTTCGTTTTCCGGTCCACCGGAGGTCGAACGATGGCGAGCGTGATCAGCGCGGCCGACGAGGAACGTCTGCTCAAAGGGACCACGACGATCGGGATCGTCTGCAAGGACGGGGTCGTCCTTGCGACCGAGCGACGGGCCACCGCGGGCTCCTTCATCTCGAACAAGCAGACCCAGAAGGTCTTCAAGATCGACCAGAACATCGGCATCACGATCGCAGGCCTGGTCGGCGACGCGCAGGTCCTCGCGCGCTACCTCCGAGCGGAGGTCTCCCTCTACCGGCTGCGCCGCAACGCCGCGCTGACCGCGGAAGGGGCCGCGACCCTCCTCGCGAACATCCTGAACGGCAACCGGTTCTACCCGTACTACGCCTGGTTGCTCCTCGGAGGGATCGACGCGAAGGGCGGTCACGTCTTCTCGGTCGACCCGGCGGGCGGCTGCATAGAGGACAAGTTCGTCTCGGTCGGCTCCGGGTCGTACATCGCCTACGGCCTCCTCGAGGAGGGGTACTCGCGCGACATGTCGACCTCGGACGGGGTCGACCTGGCGCTCCGCGGCCTCACCGCCGCGATGAAGCGGGACAGCGCGAGCGGCGACGGCTACCTTGTCCACGTCGTTTCGGCGAAGGAGTACCGGGAGCTGTCGGACGACGAAATTAATAAACGCCTGAAGGCCCTCAAGATACCGTTACCTCCTCCGCTCCCGTAGTCCCAACGGGGCGGAGACCGGGCGAACCCTTTCCTCCCAACCAGTTCCACCGTGGATGAGTTTCGACTCTCTCATAGACCAGACTCGGCAGGCCCTCAAGGAAGTGCTTCCCGAGACGATCGAGGTCACCGACATCGAGCTAGAAGGCCCGCACATCGTCCTCTACACGAAGCAGCTCGACTCGTTCCTCTCGGGCGGGGAGTACCTGCGTCAGGTCGCCCAGCGGCTCCACCGCCGCGTGGTCGTGCGGTCGGACCCGGAGGCGCTCATCGACCCGAAGGAGGCCGAGAAGATCGTGCGGGAGGTGATCCCGGCCGAGGCCGAGATCAACCAGCTCTACTTCGAACCCGAAACGGGCGAGGTGACGATCGAGGCCGCGAACCCCGGGGCCGCGATCGGACGGGGCGGCTCGGTCCTGAACGACCTCAAGCGGCGGATCGGCTGGGTTCCGACGGTCGTCCGAACGCCGCCGATTCCGTCGAAGACGGTTGAGGAGGTCCGCATCCACCTACGGAACTCGTTCGACGACCGGCGCTCGTTCCTGAAGAAGGTCGGGGTCCGGATCGCCCGCGACCCGCTCCCGGAGAAGCTGTGGGCCCGGAACACCGCGCTCGGGGGGTATCGAGAGGTCGGGCGGAGCGCGCACCTTCTGACCACCCAGAACTCGAAGGTTCTCATCGACTGCGGGATCGACCCCGGCTCGGACCGGACCCCGTACTTCAACGCGCCCGAGCTGTTGCCGCTCGACTCGCTGGACGCGGTCGTCGTCACCCACGCGCACCTCGACCATTGCGGACTCGTGCCGGTCCTGCTCAAGTACGGGTACAAGGGACCGATCTACTGCACGGCGCCGACACGCGACCTGATGACCCTCATGCTGCTCGACGCGATCAAGGTCGTGAACCAGGAGGCCCGGCGCGGCCTCTACGACTCGTCTCACGTGCGCGAGCTTGTGACCCGGACGATCCCGCTCCGCTGGGGCGAGACGACCGACATCGCACCGGACATCCGCCTCACGCTCCACAACGCGGGGCATATCCTCGGTTCCTCGATCTGCCACTTCCACCTCGGCGAGGGCGACCACAACCTGGCCTACTCCGGCGACATCAAGTTCGAGCGGAGCTGGCTCTTCAACCCCGCCACCAACCGCTTCCCCCGTCTCGAGACCCTCGTCCTGGAGTCGACCTACGGCGGCTATCGCGACATCCAGCCGAGCCGTCAGCAGGCAACGGAGGAGTTCAGCGCCCTCGCGACGCAGATCCTCTCCCGCGGCGGCAAGCTCGTGGTCCCCGTCTTCGCCGTCGGACGCTCCCAGGAGGTGATGCTCGTCCTCGAGGAGAGGATGCGCGAGGGGAAGATTCCCCGCGTCCCGGTCTACCTCGACGGGATGATCTTCGAGGCGACCGCGATCCACACGGCGTACCCCGAGTTCCTGAACAGCCAGCTGCGCACGCAGATCTTCCAGCAGGGGGACAACCCGTTCCTTTCCGACATCTTCCGCCGCGTCGACTCCTCCCAGATGCGCTCGGGGATCCTCGACTCGAAGGATCCGTGCATCATCCTCGCGACCTCGGGGATGATGAGCGGGGGACCGGTGATGGAGTACTTCCGTGCCTGGGCCCCGGAGGAGAAGAACGGACTCTTGTTCGTCGGCTACCAGGCGGAGGGGACGTTCGGCAAGCGCCTGCAGCGCGGCCTCGGCGAAGCGACGTTCCTCGACGGCTCGCGCCAGGCCGCGGTCCCGGTGAAGCTCGAGGTCGCGACGATCGAAGGGTTCTCGGGCCACTCGGACCGGGTCCAGCTGATGAACTACGTCGCCTCACTCGACCCCCGGCCCCAGCGGGTCATCCTGAACCACGGGGAGGAGTCGAAGGTGATCGACCTGGCCTCGAGCCTCCACAAGCGCTACAACCTCGAGTCAAGGGCTCCGTTCAACCTCGAGGCGATCCGGGTCCTTTAGGCCCCCCTCGCGCATCCGAGGAGACCCGGCCGCGCGAGCCCCATAAAGGGGTTCGGTAGCAAACTGGGACGAAACACTTTATACCGCCTCTCGGGTGATTCAAATGCCTTCGCCGCCCCCAAAGTGTGATGGGATGGAACGACCTCTCCGACGCTTCCTGGTGCTCGGGCTCGACGGCGGTACGTTCGACCTTCTCGACCCCCTGATGGAAGCGGGGGAGCTACCGTTCCTCCGCTCCCTCGTTCACCGCGGCGTCCGCGCACCCTTAAGGTCGGTCTACCCGGCGAAGACGATCCCCGCGTGGTACTCGTTCGCGACGGGCAGAGACCCGGGAGAGCTCGGGATCTTCGGCTTCACCGAGCCGTCGGGGGGGCCTGGCCACTCCCGGCTCGTCCAGTCGTTCCGTCCGGCGGAGGCGATCTGGGACCGGCTCTCCCGGGTCGGCGTGAAGGTCGGGATCCTCAACTTCCCCCTCCGCGCCGGCTATCCCCTGCACGGATTCGTCGTCCCCGGCATGTTCTCGGACGACGGGACGACGTACCCGAAGGAGGTGCGCGCCGAGATCCAAGGGTCGATTGGCGAGTCGTACCCGGGGGAGCTTCCCATCTACCGCGAGGCAGAGCGCGCCGAATGGGTCGCCCGGGCGGCCCGGGTCGTATCCCAGCGGGCTCAGGCCGCGGCCGCGCTCGCCGAGCGCCACACACCGGACTTTCTCTTCGCCCTCTTCCGCGAGACCGACCGGGTGGAACACCAGCATTGGAACGAACTGAGCCAACCGATCGGCAAGATCCCGGCCGACCTCCTCGACTTCTGGCGGACGGTCGACCGGGCTTGCGGCGAGGTCGACCGCGCGTTCCGGTCGGGGGGTGGACCGGCGGTCACGCTCGTTATCTCGGACCACGGCCACGGGGCGATCGAGTCGGACTTTCTCACCAACCGGTGGCTGGCCGACCAGAACTACCTCGTCTTCCGCGAGGGCGCCGAACTCGCTCGCCGTCGGTTCCTTTCGCGTTTCCTCCTTCAGGCGCAGCGGCTCGGTTTCGCCCGACGCGTCTCGCGGCGCCTCGCGGACTTCGTCCGGGACGGACGGCGCGCGCGGATGGCGGAGATGCTCGCCGGCCCCACGTCGTTCGAGCAGGTCGCCCAACGGATCGACTGGAGACGGACGGTCGCCTTCTCGTATCCCGTGCCCGAAGGGATCTACCTGAACCCGCACAACCCCGACCTCACGGCGGCCCGGCGGGCGGAGATCCTCCGCGAGATCCGCGCCCGGCTCGAGCGCTATCCCGAGGCCCATATCGAGGTGTTCGGACCCAAGGACCTCTACCGGGGCGGCCGCCTCGACCTGAGCCCGGCGCTGTTCATCCGGGTCAACGGAATGGGCACCGAGCCCCGGATGGACTTCAGCTACCCCGAGCCGTTCATCCGGGACCGCCCCGAGTACTTTTACGGCTCGGGCACGCACCGGATGGACGGGATCTTCATTGGGGCCGGCGACGGGGTCGTCCCGTCGTTCCGCACGGCTCCGCTGAGTCTTCTGGACGTCGCGCCGACGATCCTCGAAGGGATGGGGGTCTCGCCGCCCAACGACCTTTCCGGGCAGTCGTTCGCCTCCGAACTCGGCGTCCTCGCCTAGCCCCTCCCCGTTCGGAACGTTTTTCGCTTCCGGCCCACTGCGCGGCGGAGGATGGCACAAGAGACGGTGGACGTGGTCGCCGTCGCGCCGCCGCCGCTCGACCCGTACGTCCCCGCCGGCACGGCCTGGGCGATCGCCGGGGCGCTTGCAGAGCGGGGCGATGAGGTCCGCGTTCTCTATCCGCAGGGCGGCCCCGGGGCTCCTCCGCCGGTCGGCGTGACACCGACCCCCGTTTCCCTCACGCTCCGCAGGCCGGGGGCCGCGGTCGAGCCCGCTGAGTTCGCCGCGCTGGCGGGCCGTCGGGTCCGTCCGGACGTGACGTGGGTCGTCCGGGACCCCTCGGGCCTCGGGCCGCTCGGGCTCTCGGGCGGGAGGCGGAGGGACGCCTTCCTGGTCTCGTTCGTCCGAGACTTCGGACTCCTCGCCTACGACCGCGAGCGGTCGGGGCAGCCTCCCGTCGGTTTCGCCGGTCGGCTCGACGCCTGGCGCGACCGGCGGGCCGTGCGCCGCCTCGAACGGGCGGCGCTCGCGGAACCCGCCGCTCTCTTCTCGGACGACCCCGAGGTCGCGAAGGCGGTCTCGGGCGAGTACGGGATCGACCCCCGTCTCCTACGGCCGACCCTCCCGCCCGTCCCGCACCTACCGTCCGCCCCGCCGAAACCCGAGGCCCGCGGCGCCCTCGGGATCCCGACGGACGTTCCGGTCGTCGCCGCGCTGACCTCGTCGGACGACACGGGAGCCGCGGAAGCGGACCAGGCGCGCGAGGCGTTCCGCCGGATCCGCGCGTTGTTCCCGGGAGTGCGCCTGGTCGTGGTCGGGGCCCCGGCCCCTACCGAGGCCGGGGTGGTCGACGCTCCCTCGCGGGACGCTGCCACGCTCTCGCTCGCCCTCGCGTCGGCGGACGTAGCGCTCGTCACCCCGGCTCGGCCGGGTTTCTCCCCGGCCGCCGTCCTGGCGATGGTCGCGGGCCTTCCCACGATCGTCGGGACCGCCGTCCGCCTCCCGACGCCGCCCGGGGAGTCAGTGCGGGCGGCCGAGAGCGACGACCCGGGAGACCTTGCCTCGGCGCTCGCCGAGCTCCTCGCCGACCCGGCCGCCGCCCGCGAGCAGGGAGGTCGCGGCACGGAGTACGCGAGGTCGTTCCTGCCCGAGCGGGTCGTCGAGCAGATCGAGTCTGCGAAGCACGCAGGGCCCCTCTAGCGGGGCGGGTCGGCCGGCTCGTCCAGCCGCCACTCGGCGAACCCCCGTCCCCCCGACGCGCGTCGGACGGCCGAGCCGACACCGTCCCATCGGGCCCCGGGGGGAATTCCCCCCGAGTCCAGCGCGTCCAAAACCCGGCGGAACCGCTCACGCAGCGCCCGGTACGGGTCGGGCTGGTCCGGGCGGACCCACGCTTTCGCTTCTCGATGGACGGTCACAGAGCCTTCGCGGGCGCTCCAGACGCCGACCGGCTCCGAGCGTGTGCCCCTCGTCCGGGCGGCGAGGCGTTCGGCAGCCCGGGTGGAAGCGAGGACCACGGCCGACCAGTCGCCCCAGCCCCGCCGCCGGAGCGCTTGGGCCAGTACGGCTCGGGCGTCGCCGACCTTCGCCTCGACCAGACCGACCTCGTTCGCGCGCCGGGCGACCAGGTCGAAGTAGTCGGTCCCGTCCGGGTTGACGCGGACTCGATAGCCCCGGGCCTCGAGGTGGCGGGCCGTCCACGCCACGATCTCCGCCTCGGACCGCCGAGGGCGTGCGCGAACCGGGCTCACGGGCCGCTCCGCAGGAACCATCGGTCGATCCGGGAGCGGGAGAAACCAAGGGCTATCGGCCGGCCGTGCGGGCAGGTGGTCGGTGGTCCCGGTAGCCTCGCGAGCTCGTCGAGCACTCGGGCGAACTCCTCGGGGGCGATCCGGTCGCCCGCCCGGATTGCGGCGTGGCAGGCGAGGGTGGCGGCTGCTCGGTCGACCGCTCCGTCCGGCACGGTCGGTCGCCCACCCTCGGCGAGCTCGTCCAGGAGTTCCGCGAGGACCTCGGCCCGTACCGTGCGGCCTCCGAACGCCGGGACCGAACGCACTCGATAGTCCTCAGGGCCGAACGGTTCGACTTCGAAACCGGCACGGGCGACCTCCGCCTCGTGAGCCGAGAGCGCGGACCGCTCGACCCCGGAGAGGCGGAGCGTCACCGGCTCGACCAGGGCCTGTCGTGCGAGCGGACGGTTCGCGCGCAGCGACTCGAACAGCACGCGCTCGCTCACCGCGTGCTGGTCAATCAGCTCGAACCCGTCGTCGGACTCGGCGACCCAGTAGAGCTCGTCGAGGCAGCCGATGAGCCGCCAGGGCCGTCCAGCGCCCTCGGCGGCGGTGGGCCCAACCTCGGGCCGAGCGGTCGTCTGGTCCAGTCGCCGCTGATGGACGGGAGCCGCGGCCGCCCGGGGCGCGAGCGCCTCCGAGCGCAACGTCCCCGGCTGCGGCCGGCCGACCGCGGGTTCGAAGCTCGACCCGGTGGCACCGGCGGACCGGAAAGCCTCCCCTCGCTTGTCGGGCGGTCTCCTCAGCTCCTCTCGGACCCGGCGGCGGACCGATTCCGCGAGCTCGCGCTCGAGCGCGAAACGAACCTCGCGCTTCGTCGGATGAACGTTCGCGTCGACCTGCTCCGGCGGGACCTCGAGGTGCACGACGCCCACGGGGAACCGGCTGCGAGGCAGCAGGTCTACGAACGCCGCTCGGACCGCCTGGTCGAGCGGGCGCGAAGAGATCGGCCGCCCGTTGACCGAGACGTAGAGCCCCCGCGACGAGGACGCCGCGACCGGAGGACGGCCGAGCACCCCGTAGAGCCGGCCGCCCGAGACCTCGCCTCGGACCACGAACGAGTGGCGGAGGAACTCCGGCCCGAGGACGCGCGCGGCCGCGTCCGCGAGGCCGGGGGTCGCCGGATAGGTCCCTACCTCCTTCCCGTCGGACTCGACACCGAACGACGTCCCCGGCGAGGCGAGATAACTCCGCTCCACCACGCGCAGGACCTCGACTAGCTCGGCCGCCGGGCTCTTCAGGAACTTCTGGCGCGCCGGCGTGTTGAAGAACAGGTCTTCCACCTCCACGGTCGTCCCGGGCGACCGGGGGATCGGAAACCGACCCGCTACCGCGCCCCCGACCACCGAGAGACCCTCGGCCGACTCGTACCCCGGGGGTCGGGAGTACAGGCGGAGCCGGCTCACCGAGGCGATCGCGGCGAGCGCCTCCCCGCGGAACCCGAGGGAGACGATCTTCTCGACCGGACCCTCCGGCGCGATCTTGCTGGTCGCGTGGCGCTCCACGGCGAGCTCGAGCTCCTCGGGGTGGATCCCTTCGCCGTCGTCCGCGACCTCGATTCGGTCGAGCCCCCCGTTCTCAACCCGGACATGGACCGTGGTGGCCCCGGCGTCCAGAGCGTTCTCGAGGAGCTCCTTCACCACCGACGCCGGACGCTCGACGACCTCGCCGGCCGCGATGCGCTCGATGGTCTCGGGGGCGAGCCGCCGGATCGGTCGACGCGGGAGCGGGGAGGACGCTTCGTTCACGGGGAACCGTCCCGGGGGGAGCCGGGCTTCCCCGCCCGCTGCTTGAGTTCGCGCAGCTTCGCGAGCGCCTCCTCGGGCGAGAGCGAGTCGAGGTCGAGAGAAGAAAGCGCGGCCCGGACCGAATCGGCCGGACCGTCCGAGCCGGAGAGAAGGACGGCCTGGGTGTAGCGCGGCGACCGCCCGCGCGGCGCGCGGCGGGGGGTGATCCCCACGCCTCCCGACTCGAGCTCGCGGAGCAGGCGCTCGGCCTCGGAGAGCACCGGTTCGGGGATCCCCGCGAGACGGGCGACATGGACCCCGTAGCTTCGGTCGGTGCTCCCGGGCACGAGGCGGTGCAAGAACACGATCCCGTCCGGACGCTCGGCCACCGCGAAGTGGGCGTTCTCCGCGGCGGCGAGGGTTCGAACGAGGTCGGTCAGCTGGTGGTAGTGGGTCGCGAGGAGACACCGGGCCCGGCTCGAGTCGTGCAGGAAACGCAGCGTGGCCCAGGCGAGGGCGAGACCGTCGAACGTGCTCGTACCGCGGCCGACCTCATCGAGGAGAACGAGCGAGCGCTCGTTCGCGCTCCGCAGGATCTCGGCCACTTCGGTCATCTCGACCATGAAGCTCGACTTGCCGCGACCGATCTCGTCCGTGAATCCCATCCGCGTGAACAACTCGGTGACGAGGCCGATGCGGGCGAACCGGGCCGGGACGAACGAGCCGGCCTGCGCGAGGACAACCAAGAGCCCGACCTGACGCATGTACGTCGACTTGCCCGACATGTTCGGGCCCGTGAGGACGACCAGCCGTCGGCCCGCGAGGTCGAGGTCGGTGTCGTTCGGGACGAACGCTTCCCGGAGCATTCTCTCGAGGACCGGATGCCGGCCGTCCCGCACGACGAGGACGGACGAGTCGTCGACCGTCGGGCGGACGTAGCCGCGCGTCTGGGCGAGGTGGGCGAACGTCGCGAGCGCGTCCAGCTCACCGACCGCGCGCGCGACCCGATGGACGTCCCGCACCGACCGGTCGACCTCCGTGAGGAACTCCTCCCATCGGCCCCCCTCAGCGACGCGCGCCCCGTCCCGTGCCTCGAGGATCCGTTGCTCGGTCTCCTCGAGCCGGTCGGACGAGTACCGCTCGGCCTGGGCGACCGTCTGTCTCCGGCGAAAGTGCGGCGGGACCCGGGCGAGGTGGGGCCGGGTCACTTCGAAGTAGTACCCGAAGACCTGGTTGTAGCCGATCTTCAGCGTTCGGATGCCGGTCGCCTGCTGCTCGGCCCGCTCGAGCGCGGCGAGCGCGGAGAGCGCGGAGCGTTCGCTTTCGCGCCAGCGGTCGACCTCGGGCGCGAAGCCCGGGCGGAAGCATCCCCCCTCGTCGGCGGAGGCGGGGACGCTGTCGGGAAGCGCGGCGTCCAGGAGCGCGAGGAGCGGTTCGGGGAGCGAGAGGGCGCGAGCGACCTCGTCGAGCCCGGGAGGGACGGCAACCTCCTGGACGAAGCGGCGGGCGCGGTCCGCCGCGCGAAGGCTGTCGCGCAGCACGGCGAGCTCCGGGGGCCGCACGCGTCGGCCCGCGACCCTCGAAGCGATGCGCGCGAGGTCGGCAATCCCCCGCAGCAGCTGCCGGAGCTCCCCGAGAGCCGCTCCGCGGTCGACCAGCGCCGCGACCGCCTCCTGACGGGTCTGGATCGCGCCGACGTCGGCGAGGGGGTTCGTGAGCCAGAACGAGAGCGTGCGTCGACCCGGGGCGGTCACGGTCTCGTCCCACACCTTGAGCAGCGTGGTTCCCCCGGGGTCGTCCGGATTCATCGGGCGGGTGATCTCGAGGTGCCGGAGGGTCTTCGCGTCCAGGACGAGTCGCCGGCCGTTGGCCCCGCGGGGCACAAGGCTAAGGTGAGGAAGGATCCGGGGTTGGGTGGCCCGAAGGTACGCCGCGAGACGGAGGTCGGCCTCGGTGAGCGAGCCGGGGGGAGCCGGGACGATGGCCGCGGGGAGCTCGGGGAGCGTCAGGGGCTCGGGCGCGGGCTCGAGGCGGGCCGATGGAAACTCGTGGCGAAGGGCGGGAAGAAGGGCGCTCGACCCCACCGAAGAAGCGACGTAGAGGATCTCGCGGGGCTGGAACGGGGCGAGGGTGGAGACGAGGCCGTCCGCCCCGGCGCCGTCCGCGTCGCCGTGAAACCACTCGCCGGTCGTGATGTCGACCGCCGAGTAGCGGCCCGGCCCCTGACGGTCGAGGACGACGCTCGCGAGGAAACTGTGGTCGGGGCCTCCGAGGATGCGGTCCTCCACGACCGTTCCTGGAGTGACGACGCGGGTCACCTCGCGGCGCACGAGCCCCTTCGCGACGCGGGCGTCCTCCACCTGGTCGCACAGGGCGACCTTGTACCCCTTCTGAACGAGTCGGCCGAGATAGGTCTCCACGGCGTGGTGCGGAACCCCGGCCATCGGGGTTCGCTCGCCCGATGGGTCGGGGGCTCGCGCGGTCAATACGACATCTAGCTCGCGCGAAAGCAGCCGCGCGTCGTCCCCGAACGTCTCGTAGAAATCGCCGACCCGGAAGAGAACGAGGTGCCCGGGGTACCGCGACTTCACCCCCTCGTACTGCTCGAGGAGCGGGGTGAGACTGGCCGTCTCGGTCATCGACCGGGCGGTCGAGCGAGGAGCGGAGTATAATGCTTCGCGAGAGGGCGAGGAACGCCGGCCGCGCCGCGAACGCTGAGGGGGAGATTTGAACTCCCGTGGCGATACCGCCACCAGCTTTCAAGGCTGGCGCCTTACCGGACTAGGCTACCTCAGCGTGGGCCTCGGAAGCGGGCCTCGGGCGAATAAACTCTCGCTCAGGGCGTCCCGCGAGCGGGAGGATGCAGGTGCCGGGAGTTCCGCGGGGGACCGGGCGAGGCCCCTCGATTCGAACCCGGGTGGTCAGCTTGGAGGGCTGACATCCTACCACTAGATTACACCTGCACGACCGCCCGCGGGCGACGGCGCCGACCGCGGGTGAGGGCTAAGACTTTTCGGCGGTCCCTCGACCGGCCGAGAGGTCGACCAGGGCGACGCGCTCGAGCACGAGGCCCTCCCAGGACGAACGCGGCAGCGCGGCGCGCTCCTCGGCGGTGATCCCGAGGCGCTCGAGCGTCGCCTCGTCCGGCGCGCGCGGATACGCGCCCGGGTCGTCCTCGAGGCCGAATCGCGCGCGGAGCGCGACCGGGTCGAGCGGCTTCTCCGCGACGACCACGAACCGGTCGGTCGTAGGGGAGACCCCGACCTTCGCGAGCGCCCGCGGGAGCTGATCGTCGCCCGCGACGTACAGGGCGAACTCCGCGCCCCGGTCCCGCAGGCGGCGCTCGCCGCGAGAGTGCGCGCGACCGAGGTGGGCCCACGCCGAAAGGAGGTGGCGCTCCCCCGCAATCGCGCCCGCGTCGAACACCGCCACCAGCGCCGGTGACTCCTTCGCGAGCGCGCGCAGCGTGCGAACGATCTCTTCGGTCGAGGGGCCGCCGCTCGCCGGCCGACGGGCCCCGACCGCCCGCAGCGTCCGCTCGTCCGGGGGAGGGAGAGGCATCGGCCGCTACTCGGCGAGGAAGCGGAGGAACTCCTCTCGGGTGCGCGGCTGGAGCGTGTAGTTCTCCGCACGCTCCCGTCCGATGGTGGAGGTCGGCGTCGGACCGTAGTCGTGCCCCGGGAGGACCACGAGCGCGTCGTCCAGCGAGAGGACCCGATGGAGCAGGCTATCGTACATCTCCGAAGGGTCCCCTCCGGGAAGGTCGGTGCGGCCGCACTCCCCGACGAACAGCGTGTCGCCGGTGACTACGTGGCCCTCGAAGAGGTAGAGGACGCTGTCCTTGGTGTGCCCGGGGGTGTGCATCACGCGGAAGCGAAGGCGGCCCGTGTCGAAGGCGTCCCCGTCGTCGACCGAGACGTCCTGGTCGAGCGGGGCGACCCGGTGCGCCACGACCTTCGCTCCGGTCCGACTCCGTACGTCCTGGTTTCCCGCGTAGTGGTCCCGGTGGCTGTGCGTGTTCAGGATGTACCGGACCTTGACCCGGCGCCGGTCGATTCCTTCGAGGACCGGCTCGATCCCGAACGACGGGTCGATGACGACCCCCTCCCCGCCCTCCTCGTCGGCGACGAGGTAAGTGAAGTTCAGGAGCGGACCGACCCGGTACTGGTCGAGCAGCACGTCCCGGTCGAGCGACCCTCGCTATTTGACCCCGGGGGCTCCCCTACGCGGGACCGAGGTCGGGAGCGGCGATCCGGGCTCCCGAGACGGCGTCCAGCACGACGCGCCCGTCGGAACCCTCGGCGTACCAGAACGGCACGTAGAGGAGCACGAACGGGCCGAGGCGGACGTCCTCCTCGGTCGGGGCAATCCGCCGCGTCTCGATGACGAGAGCTCCTCCGTGCTGCTCGGTGTGGTCGACGTGCACCGTGTGGTGCCGACGGATCGTCTCGCGTGCGATCGGCGCGGCCTGCGCTTCTGCTAGCTGCGGTAGGAGTCGCTGGTGAGGGCCTTCGACCTCGCCGACCAGCTCCCGGTCCCCATCGTTCCATACCTCGCCGTGTCGGGTGACGGCGTTGACCGCGACGAGCTGACGGAGGGTGGGAGACGGAGCGCCCTGGAGGGACGGCGGGCGCACCCGGTAGGCGGCGACGTAGAACGGAACGAGACGCAACGTATAGCGGCGTGCCTCGATCCCGGCGAGCGTCTCGGCCTCGGCCCGTCCGATCCGGGGGCGGACGGTCCGTTCCCCCTCCGGAGCAAGGGCGAACGGCGGTTCGAGCGAGGGGCCCCCGGAGGGGTCCGGAGACGCCTCCACCGGCCCGATCGGCGAGGGGAGGAGGAGTTCTCCGAGCGCGGAACCAAGGTTCGAGGGGTCGAGGACCTCGATCCCCCGGTCGGCGGCCAGGGTCCGTGCGACCGGACCCGGTTCGTCGTCGTAGACGACCGTTCGGTGCACCGCATCCGGAGGGAACAGCATCTCGACTTCCATCGGAGAACGAACGGTCCCCACGATCACGACGGCCCTTCGGTCCTTGGACCGAACGGCCAGCACGGCCTCGTTCCGGGAGTCGAGTCGGTACCCCGCAGCCTCCAAGAGCCGACCGAGGACGGAGGAAGGTCGGGAGGTCCGAGCCATCGGACGAACCACGAGCTGTCGGGGATATCTCGGTTCCGTTCGTCGCGCGACGCTCGGAGCCTTCGCGCCCGGTGCCGAGCAATCGCTAAGCGCCCTGTCGGTCCGTTCGCTGCGTGGGACGCTACTGGCTCGGGTGCTCGGGGTGGGCGTACGACGACTGGGTCGGTCCGTTCTACCCGAACGGCACCCCGCCGTCCGAATTCTTGACGCGGTACGCCCGGGTCTTCCGAACGGTGGAGGTCGACTCGAGCTTCTATCGGCCCCCTTCTCCGTTCCTTGTCCGCCGCTGGGCGGGAGCGACCCCGCAGGGATTCCGGTTCGCGCTGAAGGTCCCCCGGGACGTGACCCATCCGGCGGCGGGGACGGACGGGCTCGGCGTCCTCGAGAGGTTCCTTTCGAGCCTGGCCCCCCTGCGGGGCTCCGGGAAGCTCGGTGCGGTCGTGCTCCAGTTTCCCGCGTCGTTCCGCGCCCGGGAACGGGCGAGGCTTCAGACGCTCCTCGACAGCGTCCCGGTCGACGTCCCTCTCGCGGTAGAGCTCCGACACGGCTCCTGGTGGACGGAGGAGACGCGGCAGCAGCTCGAACGCCGGAAGGCCTGCCTCGTCTGGTCGGTCGTCCCCGACACCCGGCCTCCGCCGTGGGTCACGGGCGACTTCCTCTACGCCCGATTCATCGGGGACCGGGCGCTGACCGTGTTCGACCGGATACAGAGGGATCGGCGGGCCGACCTCGAGGCGATGCGCGAGCTGTTCGACCGGGAAGGTCGGGATACGGCCACCGTCTTCGGATATTCGAACAACCACTTCATGGGATTCGGGCCCGGGACCGTCGAGGTCCTCGCCGACGTCCTCGGGGAGCTTCGGCCCGACCTGAGCCTCGCCGCGCGTCTCCCGGGTCAGACGCGCCTCGAAGGCTAGGCCGCGTCGCGTCCGGTGACTTTCGGACGGCCCTTGGGCGGTCGCTTACGGAAAGCAATCCTTATCGTCCGCCCCGGGGTCCAATCCGTAAGGGATGAGCGACGCGCTGACCCTGCGGGTCGCCGAGGCGTTTCAGCAGGACATCGGCCTCGGGACCGCCCGCCTGGACGTTCAGACCCGCCAGCGCCTGAAGGTCGGCCTGGGCGACATCGTGGAGATCCGGGGTCGGAAGGCGACCCCCGCGATCGTGAGCCGGGCCCAGCCGGACGACGAAGGGAAGGGAATCGTCCGTATCGAGGCGGTCGTCCGGCGGAACGCCGGCGTCAGCATCGGGGACCGCGTGGGGGTCCAACGGGTCGACTGCCCGACCGCCGACGCGATCACGATCGCACCCATTTACGCCGGGTCGGCCCGGATGGACCTCGGGCCGGGCCTCGAGAGCTTCGTCGCGAAGGCTCTCGCCCGTCGGCCGTTCGTCCGGGGGGACGTGTTCGTCATTCCCGGAGTGTTCCTCATGGGCGGGTCGCTCCCGTTCATGGTCGTCTCGACGCAGCCGAAAGGGATCGTCCAGGTCGCACCGTCCACGCTGATCACGATCAAGGAGGAGACGGTCAGCGAGACGGAGGTCGCGGCCCCGCGCGTCTCGTACGAGGACATCGGTGGCCTCAAGGAAAAGCTCGGCCGGGTCCGCGAGATGATCGAGCTGCCGCTCAAGCACCCCGAGCTGTTCGACCGGCTTGCGATCACTCCTCCGAAGGGGGTGCTGCTCTACGGTCCCCCGGGCACGGGGAAGACCCTGATCGCGAAGGCGGTGGCGAACGAGGCCGGGGCCCACTTCATCGGGATTCAGGGACCCGAGATCATCTCGAAGTACTACGGCGAGAGCGAGAAGGAGCTCCGCGAGAAGTTCGAGGAGGCCGAGAAGAACGCGCCGAGCGTGATCTTCATCGACGAGCTCGACTCGATCGCTCCGCGCCGGGACGAGGTCGTCGGCGAGGTCGAACGGCGGGTCGTCGCGCAGCTTCTCACGCTCATGGACGGCCTCTCGGGCCGGGGCAACGTCATCGTCATTGCGGCGACCAACCGCGAGGAGGCGATCGACCCCGCGCTCCGCCGGCCCGGTCGCTTCGACCGGGAGATCGAGATCGGCGTTCCGACCCAGGAGGGCCGTCTCGAGATCCTCCAGATCCACACTCGAGGGATGCCGATCGAAGGGACCGAGCGAGACCGGGAGCGGGTCTTGAAGGAGCTCGCCGCCCAGAGCCACGGCTTCGTCGGTGCTGACCTCTCGTCGCTCGCGCGCGAGGCGGCGATGCGTGCGCTCCGGCGCTACCTTCCCGAGATCGACTTCGACCAACCGATCCCGCTCTCCCTCCTGGAGCGGATGAAGGTCACCGAGACCGATTTCCGCGAGGCGCTCAAGCAGATCGAGCCGTCGAGCCTGCGGGACGTCGCCGTCGAGGTCCCGACCACCCGCTGGGACGAGGTCGGGGGCGTCGAGCGCGTGCGTCGGATCCTCGAAGAGTCGGTCGAGCTGCCGTTCAAGAACCCGCAGGTCTACCGCCACATCGGCATCGAACCGCCCCGCGGGATCCTCCTTTACGGACCGCCCGGGGTCGGGAAAACGCTGCTCGCGAAGGCCGCCGCGACCGAGAGCCAGGCGAACTTCATCTCGGTAAAGGGCCCCGAGGTGATGAGCAAGTGGGTCGGCGAGAGCGAGAAAGCGGTCCGGATGATCTTCAAGAAGGCCCGCCAGGCGTCGCCGTCGATCGTCTTCATCGACGAGATCGACTCGATCGCGCCGCGCCGCGGCCTCCAGACGTCCAGCGGCGTCACCGAGCGGATCGTGAACCAGCTGCTGACCTCGATCGACGGGCTCGAGACGCTCGAGCGGGTCCTGGTGATCGCGGCCACGAACCGGCCGGACATCATCGACGAAGCGCTGCTGCGGACCGGCCGGTTCGACCGACTGCTCTACGTCGAACCACCGAACGCGGCCGGTCGCGTCGAGATCCTCAAGGTCCACACGCACAAGATGCCGCTGGCGGACGACGTCCACCTCCCCGAGCTCGCGCAGCGGACCGAGGGGTACGTCGGCAGCGACCTCGCCGCGCTCTGCCGCGAAGCCGGGCTCGCGGCGATCCGGGAGAATCTCAAGGCGTCGAAGGTCACGAAAGCGCACTTCGACGCGGCGTTGAAGCAGGTCCGGGGGTCGGTCGACCCGGAGAGCCT